>CANMXH010000090.1 GCA_947501315.1 Caulobacteraceae bacterium
ACCAAGACCGATTTCGCCATCGGCTACCCGCGCACCGAATATCACTGCGCCCGCTGCCTGGGGCATCAGGGGCATATCTTCGATGACGGCCCGCGGCCGACGGGCAAGCGCTACTGCAACAACGGCGTGGCCCTGACCTTCCGTCCGGCCTAGGCGCGCCGGGCCTTGAGCGCGGATTCGACCGTCACGCCGAACCAGACGGCGGCGATGATGACCAGCAGGCCGTAGTCGATGCCGGGCACGAACACCGGGACGGCGGCGCACAGGATCACCACCATCGGGAACAGGCCCGCCCAGGCGGCCGTGCCGGGGCTGTCGGGATGGATCATCGGCGGACGGGCCGGAGCCTTGATCGCGCGCATCAGGACAGGGTTCAGGAGGACGAACCCGCCGGAACAGATCAACGCCAGCAGCAGGTTGCGCAGTGGATTGCCCGCGCCATAGACGCTGGCGGTCAGGGTCACGAGCAGCAGGGCGATGCCGGTCGTGATGGCCAGCAGCAGGTTGGGCTCGAGACTCTTCAAGATTTGACCTTCACATAGGACCCCGGTGCCGGTTCAATCGGCCTGAGCGGGCCGGTCTTCGGATCGCGGGCGGGGATCCAGTCGCCGGACTTGCCGTGCAGCCAGTCGGCCCAGTGGTTCCACCAGCTGCCGGGGTGCTCGGCGGCCTGTGCCTGCCATTCGCCGAGGGTCGCGGGCAGGGCGGGATTGGTCCAGTGCTGGTATTTGTGGGCCGAGGGCGGATTGACCACACCGGCGATATGGCCCGAACCCGCAAGCGTCAGGGTCACGGCCGCGTTGGAGAAGGCGCGGGCCGACCGATAGACCGAACTCATCGGCGCGATATGGTCCTCGCGGCTGGCCTGGAAATAGAGGGGGATGGTGACCTTCGACAGGTCGACCTTGATCCCGCCGATAGTAAACTCGCCGCGGGCGAGTTTGTTCTGGCCGTACATGGAACGGAGGTAGTCCATGTGCAGGGTCTTGGGCATGCGGGTCTGGTCGGCGTTCCAGAACAGCAGGTCGAAGGCCGGCGGCGACTTGCCCATCAGATAGTTGCTGACGAAGAACGACCAGATCAGGTCATTGGCGCGCAGGGCATTGAAGGTCTCGGCCATGGCAGCGCCGGGCAGGACCCCGCCGGCGGCGTCCATCTGTTCCTCGATCTGGGCCAGCCAGTGCTCGTCGGTGAACAGCAGCAGGTCGCCGGCCTCTGCGAAATCGTGCTGGGCGGCGAAGAAGGTGTTTGCGGTGACGCGTTCGTCACCCCGGGCGGCCATATGGGCCAGGGCCGCGCCCATCAGCGTGCCGCCGATGCAGTAGCCGACGGTGTTGATGTGGTCGGCCCGGGACTGCTCCAGCGCCTTTTCGACAGCGCGGTAGATGCCCTTTTCCAGATAGTCGTCGAAGCCGAAGCCGGCCTTGTCGACATCGGGATTGACCCAGGAGCAGACGAAGACGGTGAAACCCTGGCTGGATAGCCAGCGGATCATCGAGTTCTCGGGCTGCAGGTCCAGGATGTAGAATTTGTTGATCCAGGGCGGGAAGATCAGCAGCGGTATGGCGCGCTGTTTGTCGCCGGCGGCGTCGAACTGGATCAGTTCAAACAGCTCATCGCGCCAGACGACCTGGCCCGGGGCGGTGGCGACGTTTTCACCGACGACGAACTTTCCATAGTCCGCCTGGCTGATCTTCAGCTTGCCGGCACCCCGCTCCATGTCGGCGGCGAAATTCTGCATCCCCTTGACCAGGGATTCGCCGTTCGACTCCGCGAGCGCCTTGAGGGCGGCCGGGTTGGAGGCGAGGAAGTTGGAGGGGGAGAAGGCGTCGGTCAGCAGTTTGGTGAAGAATTCGGCGCGGCGCTTGGTCAGGGGATCGACGTCCTCGACGCTGGAGACCAGGCCGTTCATCCAGTCCGAGGTGACCAGATAGGACTGACGCATGACGTCGAAGGCGGGGTTTTCAGACCAGGCGGGGTCCTTGAAGCGTTTGTCCTTCGAAGGCGCAGCAGGCTGATCCTCGCCGGCGGCACGGCGGGTGGTTGAGGCCCACAGGTCCATGTAGCGGTTGAACAGATCGGCCTGGGCGGCGAACAGCTTGTCCGGACGCGAGGCCAGGCTGGTCATGATCGAGTTCATCGCCGGACCGACATTGAACGGGTCGGGCGACAGGGCGGCGGGGCGGTCGGCCTGGGCCAGGGCGGCCTCGGCGATGGCCGACTGGGCCGACATGGCCGCCTTGGCCAGGTTCATGGACAGGGTTTCCAGCATCTGCCGCTGGTCGGTACCGGGGAAGGCGAAGGCCTCGGCCGCCGGAGGGGCCCCGAGGGATGCGTCGACGGGCGGCGGCGGGGCGGCTTCCGGCGCGGGCCTTGCCCTTGCGGCGCGGGGGCGCGGGGGCTTGACCGGGGTGGGGCGGCCGGACTTGCGCGGCGCGCGGGGTGGGGCGTCGACGGTCGGTTGGGTCGGACGCTTGGCCATGGAGAGCTCCGGAGTTGGTCAGGATCGGTCGCAAGCGCCGCGCGCGCCCTTCCGCCTGTCACGATCATCGCATAAGACAGCCCCTGAAATGAACGCTTCGCGCCGGAAAATTGCAGCCGTCCTGTTCGCCGTGGTCGCGAGTGGTGGTCTGGTGGCCTGCGTGGGCGCGTTCGACCCCTCCACTGACGCCGGATCGCCCATGGCACCGAGGGTCCGGGGCCTGGTTGACGCCAACCGCGCATATCCGGTTTGGGCCGAATTCCCGCGATCGACCGAACCCCTGCCCGAGCCGGTCAGTATCATGGCGCAGGTCAACAGGCTGGGGGGCACCGGCCAGGCGCTGGCGGGGGATGTTTCGCGAATCGACTGGCAGACCACCGGCGACCCTGCGCAGTTTGTCGCGGCGGTCCAGGCACGGGTCGACGAAGTGCCGGTCGCGCCGGTGACAGCGGACACTCTCGCCGAGATCGAAGACTTTGTGCGGCGCACGCGCGAGCGGGGCCAGGCCCCGCCGCCGGTAGATCGCCGCTGACCCCCACCCAACGCTCGCCCGGACGGCAGAATCCGGGGACCATCGTCTCAGGAGACATGTTTATGGCCAATCCGGCCCCCTTCGCCTCGACCCCCTATCCGTCAACTCTGGCCGCTGACGCCGCCCGGGTGACCGAACTGGCAGCCATCGCCAGCTATGCCGGCATCGGCCGTGGCGATGAGAAGGCGGCCGATCAACTGGCCGTCGACGCCATGCGGACGGCGCTGAACGCGCTGGATATCGACGGCAAGATCGTCATCGGCGAGGGCGAGCGCGATGAGGCACCGATGCTCTACATCGGCGAAAAGGTCGGCACCGGCAAAGGCCCGGCGATCGATATCGCCCTCGACCCGCTGGAAGGCACGACCCTGACGGCCAAGGCCATGGCCAATGCGCTCTGTGTGCTGTCGATGTCGCCCGGCGGCGGCATGCTGCACGCGCCCGACACCTATATGGACAAGATCGCCATCGGCCCGGGTTTTGCGCCCGGCACCGTCGATCTGGACATGAAACCACAGGACAACGTCCGCTCGCTGGCCTCGGCCAAGGGCGTGAACCCGTCCGAGATCACCGTCTGCGTGATGGACCGGCCGCGGCATGCCGAGCTGATCGCCGCCCTGCGCGAGGTCGGGGCCAAGGTGGTTCTGATCACCGACGGTGACGTGGCGGGGGTGATTCACACCGCTGAGCCCGAGACCGGCATCGACCTGTATCTGGGTTCCGGCGGGGCCCCGGAGGGCGTGCTGGCGGCCTCGGCGCTGAAATGCGTCGGCGGCCATTTCCAGGGGCGGCTGATCTTCCGCAATGACGATGAGCGGGCCCGGGCGGCCCGGACGGGTGTCACCGATCTGGACCGCAAATACGACCTGCACGAACTGGTATCCCGGGACGCCATATTCGCCGCCACGGGCGTGACCAAGGGTGCCATGCTGGACGGGGTCAAGGTCGCTGGCGGCTTTGTCTCGACCCATACGCTGGTGATGGATTCCTCGACCCGGACGGTCCAGCGCATCCGCACCATCCGGCCGCTCTGATGGCGGACGGGGGCGGGGCGGCGGCGTTTCTGGGCGTCTCCCGCTCCCTGTCAGGCCGCGAATGGCGGCAGAGGCCCGCCGAGGCCGGTCTGATCCGGTCGCATATGCAGGCCCTGAATCTGGAAGAGCCCCTGGCGCGGGCTCTCGCAGCGCGCGGGGTGCGGGCGGATCAGGGCGCGGACTTCCTGACACCTACGCTGAAGGCCCTGTTCCCTGACCCGTCCAGCTTCATGGATATGGACGCGGCGGCGGAGGCGATCCTCGACGCCCTGCAGGCGCAGGCTTCGATCCACGTCTTTGCCGACTATGACGTCGACGGTGCCTCGAGCGCGGCCCTGCTGGTGCGCTGGTTCCGGGCCATGGGGGCGACGCTGCCGATCTATGTGCCCGACCGGGTCACCGAGGGGTACGGACCCAGCGCGCGGGCCTTCGACACCCTGAAGGCCTCGGGTGCCGATCTGGTCATCACGGTCGATTGCGGCGCGGCGGCCAATGAGGCCGTGGCCCATGCGGCGGCGATCGGGCTGAAGGTCGTGGTGATCGACCACCACATGATGCGAGAGCATCCGCCGGTCTGCGCCGCCGTGGTCAATCCGAACCGGCCGGGCTGCAATTCGGGGCAGGGGAACCTCGCTGCCGCGGGGGTCGTCTTCGTGCTGCTGGCGGCGCTGAACCGCGAGGCGCGGCGGCGCGGGATGTTTGCGGTCCTCAAGGAGCCGGATCTCCGCCAGTGGCTGGATCTGGCGGCCATGGGCGCGATCTGCGACGTGACCGGCCTGACCGGTTTCAACCGGGCCCTGACCAGTCTGGGGCTGCGGGTCATGTCGGACTGGGGCAATCCGGGACTGAGGGCCCTGCTGGCGGCGGCGGGAGCCGAGCCGGGTCCGGCCAAGTCGAACCATGCGGGCTTTATTCTCGGGCCACGCATCAACGCCGGCGGGCGGATCGGCAAGTCGGACCTCGGTGCCCGGCTTTTGTCGACCGAAGACCCGGTCGAGGCGGCGGCCCTGGCCCAGGAGCTGGACGCCCTGAACATCGCCCGCCGCGAGGTGGAAAAGCAGGTCACGGATCAGGCCACCCGTATGGTCGAGGCGACCGGCGCCCACGCCGACGGCTCGGCGGTCGTGGTGATCGCGGGTGACGAATGGCATCCGGGTGTGGTGGGTATCGTGGCCGGGCGGCTGCGCGAACGCTGGCGCAAGCCGGTGGTGGTGATCGGTGTCGATGCGGTGAACGGCCTCGGCAAGGGCTCGGGCCGGTCGCAGCCGGGCATGAACCTGGGCAAGGCGGTGCAGGCCGCCTGGGAGCATGGCGTGCTGATCGCCGGGGGCGGCCATGCCATGGCAGCGGGGCTGACGGTCCGAGCCGACGACATCGACCGGCTGCGGGACTTCCTCAATGACCGGATGATCGGCGAACAGGCGGCGGCCGACGCCCTGGATCATGTCGAGATCGACGCCCTGATCGACCCGGGGGCTGCGACGCGGGCGTTGTTCGAACAGTTCGAGCAGCTGGCTCCGTTCGGCCCGGCCAATCCCGAGCCGCTGTTCGCCCTGGAGCATGTGCAGGCGCGCGACGCGGTAGCCATGAATGGCGGCCATGTCCGCTGCCGGCTGGTCGGGGCCGACGGCGCTTCCGTCAAGGCCATCGCCTGGCGCTGCGCCGACCTGCCCGGAGGACAATCCCTGCTGGCCGGACAGGGCGGTCTGAGCGTGGTCGGGCGGCTGAAGGCCGACGACTGGAACGGCCGCCGGGGCGTGCAGTTCGAGATTGAGGACGTGGCCGATCCGCGGATGGTGTGATCGTCGCGACGGCGACGCCTTACATCCCTTCTGCGGCCGCGTCAGGCGACCTCCCGTCTCCCGAAAAGAATGGGGCGGCGCAGGGTTGCACCGTCCGGAATCGGCGGCTATATCGCCCGCTCTCCGCGCAGTGGTCCCTTCGTCTATCGGTTAGGACGTCAGGTTTTCAACCTGAAGAGAGGGGTTCGACTCCCCTAGGGACTGCCACGCGGAGCCTTCCCCCCCCCCTTGAATCGCTGATTGACTGTGGTCCTGGCCCTTGGGTCGGGGCCGCGTGCAGACTTTTTTTGTTTCCTGGGCAGGTATTGCGGGGGCGTTGAGCAGAAACATTTCCTTTTTGTGCCGAAACCGTCGTTTTTCGCTTTTCCGGGGTTCACCGAACCGTGTTAAATAAAGCCTGTCCGTGTCGATTGCGGGCGGGGGGAAGGCAGTGTCGGACTTCGAGGGTGTTGAGACAGTCGCGACGGTACGGATTGCTGGCCGGGTGAAATGGTTCGATCCCGGCAAGGGATACGGTTTCATTGTGCCGGATGACCCGACCTTGACCGACATGAAGGATGTGCTGTTGCACATCTCCAGCCTGCGCGACGCCGGTCGGCTCGTCGTCGCTGAGGGGGCCCCTATCCGTTGCGACTGCGCCCGACGGGCCAAGGGCTGGCAGGTTACCGAGGTTCACGAACTCGGCGAGGGGGACCCCGAACAGGTCGTCGCCCCGCGTCGCAGCGCCTATGAGGGTCCGGGAGAGACGGCCCGCGACGGTCAGGCGTTCCCGGGACTTTCGTCCGGCGCGCCGATGGAGGCCGCGATCGTCAAATGGTTCAATCGGACCAAGGGCTACGGTTTCGTGGTGCGCGACGGCGAACCAGGGGATATCTTCGTCCATGTCGAGACGTTGCGCCGCTGCGGGCTGGATGACCTGTTGCCCGGGGAGACCGTCGCGGTGCGGTTCGCCGAGGGTCCCAAGGGGCTGGTGGTCGCGGAAATCAGGCCGGGCGGATGAACCATCCGTCCCTGTGAGGGTGGATTGGCAATGTTGAACCGTCGTGGACTTCTCGTGGCCCTGTCTGGCCTGGTGCTGCTGTCGGCCTGTGCCGGGGCGGGTGCGCCGCGCGATGCCAAGGGTGACCCGCTTGAGCCACTCACCGTGACCACCGCCAGCGGCGAGCACCGGTTCATGGTCGAAATCGCCGATGATGATGCGGAGCGCCAGCGCGGTCTTATGGAGCGCGAACCCCTGGCCGACGACCGCGGCATGCTGTTCCAGTTCCCCGACGTGGCCGAGCGTGGCTTCTGGATGCGCAACACGCCCAGCCCGCTGGACATCATCTATATCGATCCGCGCGGCCGGATCGTCTCGATCGCGAAGAATGCGACGCCGAATTCCGACGCGGTCATTCCGTCGAACGGACCCGCCAGCGGGGTGCTGGAGCTGCGTGCCGGCCGTGCCGATGAGATCGGGGCCCGACCGGGTGACAAGGTCAGCCACCCCTTCTTCGCCGAATAGTCAAACGGCGCGTTGCGGCGCAGCGTCGAGTGTGTCAAATCCCGCCGCCGGAGTGTAGCGCAGCCTGGTAGCGCATCTGGTTTGGGACCAGAGGGTCGGAGGTTCGAATCCTCTCACTCCGACCAATTGTCCTCCTAGACCACAGTCCCGAACAGGCGACCGATCCCGGCCGTGGCGGCCAGGGCGACGGCGCCCCAGAAGGCCACCCTGAGCACCGAGCGCGGCACATTGGCGCCGCCCGCGGTCGCGCCGAGGGCACCGAGCCCCATCAGGCCGACCAGGGCGATGGCGCTGACCCAGATCATCAGTCCATTCAGCGGAGCCAGAAGGGCGACGATCAGAGGCGGCGCTGCACCGGCGGCAAAGGTCAGGGCGGAGGTCAGGGCGGCCTGTACCGGCCGGGCCGTCGTGAAGTCCGATATGCCAAGCTCATCCTGCGCATGGGCCCCAAGGGCGTCCCGGGCCATCAACTGTTCGGCAACCTGCCGCGACAGGGCCGGTTCGACGCCCCGGGCTGTGTAGATGGCTGCCAGCTCAACGACCTCGGCCTCTGGATCAGCGGCGAGTTCGGCCGACTCGCGGGCGAGATCGGCCTTCTCCGTATCGGATTGGGAGCTGACCGAGACGTATTCGCCCGCGGCCATCGACATGGCGCCGGCCACCAGTCCGGCCACGCCGGCGATCAGCACGCCGCTGCGCGAGGCCTCGGCGGCGGCCACGCCGACCACCAGGCTGGCGGTCGAGACGAGGCCGTCATTGGCCCCGAGAACAGCGGCGCGCAGCCAGCCGATGCGGGCGACCAGATGGCGTTCGGTGTGGCGTTCAAGACGGCTCATCGTCGATCTCCTGAGCGCTGTCGACGTGCCGGCGACCCCGCCTGGCTCAGCGGACCAATGGGAGCATACGTCGCAAGGTTCCGTCCTTCAGAACATATTGGTGCAACAGGGCGGCGGCGGCATGGAGGCCGATCAGCCAGTAGCCGGCCACGCCGAGGGTGACGTGCAACCCCTCGACCTGCCCGGCAAGTTCCTTGTTCGGGGCCACGAGGGCCGGCAGGCTGAGACCGAAGAAGGGAATCTCCTTGCCGTCGGCGCTGAGGGCCGTCCAGCCCAGTATGGGCATGA
>CANMXH010000091.1 GCA_947501315.1 Caulobacteraceae bacterium
GCCCGTCGACGTCATAGCCGTGAAAATTGGCCTCTGACTGCTGGCGCTCGTTCTCGAGGAAGACCTCCCCATAGGTCAGCCCCTCCTTGGTGAACTTCAGGTCGTAGACGTTGTCGACGCCCTGGACATACATCGCCAGCCGCTCCAGCCCATAGGTCAGCTCGCCCGAGACCACATCGACCTCGATCCCGCCCACGCCCTGGAAATAGGTGAACTGCGTCACCTCCATCCCGTCGCACCAGACCTCCCAGCCCAGCCCCCAGGCCCCCACGGTCGGGTTCTCCCAGTCGTCCTCGACGAAGCGGATGTCGTGCAGTTTCGGGTCGATCCCGATCGCTTCCAGCGACCCCAGATACAGGGCCTGCAGGTCGTCCGGGTTCGGCTTCAGGATTACCTGATACTGGTAATAGTGCTGTAATCTATTGGGATTTTCGCCGTATCGCCCGTCGCCGGGCCGCCGTGACGGCTGCACATAGGCCGCCTTCCACGGACGCGGTCCCAGCGCCCTCAGCACCGTCGCAGGGTGCAGGGTCCCCGCCCCGACCTCGATGTCATAGGGCTGCAGGATCGCGCAGCCCTGATCGCCCCAGTATTTGTGGAGCGTCAGGATCAGGTCCTGGAAGGCGAGCGGTTCGGTGGTCACGTCAGGCTGTTCGCAGTCGCAAAATGAGAGGCGCGGACCCTAGACGGGCGGCCCTTTGGCGGCAAGGAGCCCGGATGCCGGGTTCATCACAACGAACACAACGGACCCACGGCGGACACAACGGGGTCCGCGCCAGGCTCCGGTCCCGTTGTGCCCGTTGTGACATCGTCGTGCCCGTTGTGACGAACCGGGGCTCTCAGCCACCGATTCCGGCTTCGCCGGGAGGCACGGAGGACGGAATGTTAAGCGTCGGCCGCTAGCGTTCGCCCCATGAAGCAGATCGACCAGATGCGCCGGCGGGCCGCGCGCTATCTCGACATCGAGGGAGTGACCATCGCGCCGGCGCGCGGCGTCTTCTCCCTGAGCTTCGACGACTTCCCCGCCAGCGCCTGGACCGAGGCCGGCCCGGTCCTCACCGACCACGGCGTGAAGGCCACCTACTATGTCTGTGGCGGCCTCGCGGACGGGATCAACATGGACCGCGACCAGTTCCGGGTTCCGCATCTGCAGGCCCTGCATGCCACCGGTCACGAGGTCGGCTGTCACACCTTCGGCCACACCAGCGTCCTGCGGATGGATGCCGAAGCCCTCCGCCTCAGCCTCGACGCCAACGCCGCCTGGGTCGCCGAACGGCTGGACGGCCACCGCATGACCACCTTCGCCTGGCCCTTCGGCGACGCGACGGTCTCGGCCAAGCGCGTGGTGCGCGGGCGGTTCGCCATGGCCCGCGGCGTCCGCGACGGCGTCAACGCCGGCCGCGAGGACCGGGCCCTGATCAAGAGCATCGGCCTCGAGCGCCGCCGCCTGCCCGGCTACGACCTCGAGGGATTGATGGCCGAAGCCGCTGCGTCGAAAGGCTGGCTGACCGCCTATGGCCACGATGTGAGCGACCGGCCGACGGACTACGGCTGCACGCCGGAGGATCTGGACCGGGTGCTGAGGGCGGCGAAAGCCGCCGGGCTGGAGATCGCGCCGGTGGGCGTCGCCTGGGCCACAATGCGCACGAAAGCCTGAACGACCGCTCCGCACCCCAAAAACACCGTGCGCATAGTGCGCATCGTGCGGATAGTGCGGATAGTGCGGACCGGTCGTTTGCATGGCGCGGAGCCTCGCACGGCCATGCGTCAAAATCGGTCGCGGGTCAGGCGGCGCGGGCGGTCTCCGACAGTATCGCGGCCTTGCGCGCATCCGCCCATTTGATCAGGGCGGCGCGCGGGAAGGCGACGATCCACGATCGGGCCGTGTATTCGCCCGCCTCGATCAGGGCGGCGCGGGTCGGCGAGGAGGTGGCGGCGCGCCGGGTGTGAGTCTCGCCCGGCCCTTGATGCACCATGAAGGCGCCGTGGTTCAGCAGGTTGAGCCGCAGATAGGCCAGACGCGGGCTGATCTGCTCCAGCGGCGGATCATAGAACCAACTGGAACCCAGCATGCCGGCCATCTCCGGGCGGCGCTTGCAGATCTCGGCGGCGGTGGCCCAGGCGCGGTCCCAGCCGGCCTCGTTGAAGTCCGACAGTTCGCGGCTTTCGGTATGGACCTCCAGCCAGGGCTTCCAGGCCCGGGCGGCGGCATAGGCCGGGATCACCGACCAGCCCCAGCCCTCGCGCGCATGGCGCAGCACCTGCCCCGGCCCCATGGGCGAGGAGAGGTCGATCATCTGGGTCCGCGCACCGGGCACGCTGAGAACCAGAGCGATGCGCACATCCTTGGCCCAGAAATCGCGGTCATAGGGGTCGGCGGCGGCCTTCAGGAAGTCGGCCAGACGGCCGATCCACTCCGGATAGAGCTCCAGCACGGCGTCCGGCAGGTCGGCGGCCTGAATGCGCGCGGGCATCTCCAGCGCCCACAGCGCGACCAGCGCGCGGCGGAGATCGTCGGTCAGCGCGAGGCCGAAGGCCTCGGCCAAGGCCTCTTCGGCACAATGGCCCGGCTGGTCGAAATCCCAGTGCGGAGCGGCGGCGACGGCCGCAGCGGCGGCGGCGTCCTTGAGGGCGCGAAGCCGGGCGCGATCCTCGACCGGGACCTTGTTGAACACGGCTTCAAAGGCGGCGATCCAGGCAGGCGAGAGCGTTTCCATAGATCCAGTCTGCCAGAGACGCGTTTGCCTGCGGTTAAGGCGACGCCCGATGGCTAGCGCAGAACGGTCGGACGGACCCACCAGTCGGGCCGATCGCCTCCCAGGATCTCTCCAGCGGCCCTGGCGGCGGCGGTCGTGTCGAACAGGGCGAAGACGGTGGCCCCCGAGCCCGACATCCGCGTCAGGCGCACGCCGGGCAGGGCCGCGGTGACCGAGAGGGCCTCGCCGATGGCTGGCGCGAGGGCAACGGCCGGCGCCTGCAGGTCGTTGCGCCGGGCGGCCAGCCAGTCGATCACGGAGGCGGCCCCCCAGTCCGCCGGCGGCGCCGGGCGGTCGGCGCGGCCGGACGGTTTGGCATCAAAGCCGCGATAGACCGCTCCGGTCGAGGACGGAACGCCGGGATTGACCAGCAAGGCCGGGAGCGGCGGCAGTCTCCCCTCGAAGGTCAGGACATCACCCCGCCCCTTGGCCCAGGCGGCCCGGGCATGCAGGCACATGGGGCCGTCGGCACCGATCCCTGCGGCGATCCCCGCCAGCGCCGCATCGTCGAACGGCAGACCCAGCGCATCCCGCGCCAGCTTCAGCGCGGCCCCGGCATCCGACGAGCCGCCGCCCAGCCCGGCGGAGACGGGCAGATGCTTGTCGAGGGTGATGGCCAGCCCGAGTTCCCCGATCCCGGCCGCCGCGCCCAGCGCCCGCACCGCCCGCAGCACCAGATTGTCCCCTTCGCCGTCGAGCGCTTCGGCGAAGGGCCCGGTGACCGTCAGCGACAGGCGCTCCGCCCTCTCAACCGTCAACCGGTCGCCGACGTCAGCGAAGGCGACCAGACTGGCCAGCGGGTGATAGCCGTCCGCCTCAAGCGGCCCGACATGCAGGAACAGATTGACCTTGGCAGGCGCGAGCCGGGCGATGGCAGCCATGGCTCAGGGCTGGCCTACGGACACCGGCGGCGCGATCGACAGACCGTTGGCCAGCTTCTGCTCGACCTCGGCCCGGCGCTCGTCGTCTGGCTCCAGCGTCAGCACCCGGCTCCACTGCCACCGGGCCTCGCGCATCCGGCCGACCTGCCAGTAGGCGTCGCCGAGGTGGTCGTTGATCTCGGCGTTGGCCGGTTCCTTGCTGACGGCGCCCTCAAGAGTTTCGACGGCGATATCATACTGGCCCTGCCGGAACTGGGCCCAGCCGAGCGAGTCCTGGATGTTGCCGTTCTCGGGCTCGGCGGCATGGGCCCGGGCCAGCATCCCGGCACCCTGTTCCACGCGCCGCCCGCTATCGACCCACATATAGCCGAGCGAGTTGAGCAGGGAGGGATTTTCGGGTGCGGCCTGAAGCGCCGCCCAAAGCTCGGCCTCTGCCTCCTCAACCCGGCCGAGCGACTGGAGGGTGAGGCCACGGATTTCGCGGATCTCCGGAAGGGCCCGTGCAGCGTTCGCGCTTGGGTCGTCGATGATGCCGAGCGCTTCCTCATGACGGCCGAGGCCTTTCAGCTGGATCGCCATCAGTCTGAGAATCTGCGCATCGCCCGGTGCCGCCAGGCTCGCACGCTGGAAGGCCGCGAGAGCCTCGATCGGGCGCTGGTCGCTCGCATAGCTCAACCCGATGCCGAATTGCGCCTCGGAATAGCGGACCGGGTTGTCCGGCCTCACCCGTTCAAAGGCCGCGCGAGCCTCGTCCTGCTGGGTTCCAGCAGCCAGAACCTGTCCAAGCTGAAGGGCGATCTCATCGTCGTCGTGAAGAGCCTCCGCCATCCTGAGGTAGATCACGACCTGCGAACGGGCCTCCGGGCTGGGGCCGAGAAATATCGCCGCGTATCTGAGGCCCTGGGCCGCCAGCTCGGTCGCCGTGGGCGCAGCCGGCGGGCGGGTCTGCATCAGTTCACGGGCTTCCGCCGCCGTATCCGCCCCGGTCGGCGAGACGGAGTCCAGCACACGCCGATAGTAGGCAAGCGCCTCGGCATTCCGGCCGCGGCGCTTCAGGAAGTCGGCATAGTCCCTTGCGAACAGCTGGGTCGCGATCGGAACCTCGAGCAGGGTCTGAAAGGCCGCCTCCGCCTCGGCGTAGCGGCGGCGTGTCTCCAGCAAACGGGCATGTTGATGCAGCAGGATCAGGGTGGCCGGATCGCTGGTCGACAGCGACACCGGCCGGAGGGCTGCGGTCCAGTCGTTCGCTGCGGCGGCGACCGGTGCGCGCATCAGGCGCGCCGCCAGGGCGAATGCCGGATCAAAATCACCCGAGTCCAGGATCGCCAGTCCGGCCTTCGCATCGCCGCGTTGAACGGCAAAGACCGCGCCGGCCAGCCTGGACGCATCTGCGAGTGCCGGGTCGCTCAAAAGTTCCGGTGAAATCCGGACGATGACATCAAGGTCACCGGCCAGCAGTCCGGCGCGGAAGGTGTCGAATCCGACGCGCGGCTGCTCCGGGACCAGACTCTGGCTCTGCGCCAGCAGGTCCGTGCCCCGGGTGTAGTCGCCACGGTAACTGGCCAGCAGACCGGACAGGTACAGACCATAGGCGGACTGCCCCGCCGCATCGACGGGCACCGGTGCCCAGACCGCCGGAATGGGCAACGTGGCGGGTTCGGCCGGCTCTTCCGCAGCCGGCCCCGCCGGACTTGCGAGGGGCGCCGCATCCTGTGCGGAAACAGGAACAGCCAGCGCCGTCAGGGCGCAGGCGGTCAGGAGCAGGGTCAGGCGGGAAAGGCGCATGACCGCGAACCTTCCCGCTTTATGAGGCGGCGACAAGGCCTCTCGCCCGCCCCATGAAGTTTTGGCGTCACATATTCGGATAGTTCGGCCCGCCGCCGCCCTCTGGCGTCGTCCAGACGATGTTCTGCGACGGATCCTTGATGTCACAGGTTTTGCAGTGGACGCAGTTCTGGGCGTTGATCTGGAAACGCGGATTGGACTTGCCGTCCTCGTCGTAGAGGACCTCGTACACGCCCGCCGGACAGTATAGCCGGGCCGGCTCGCCGTATTCCGGCAGATTGACCCGGATCGGGATGGACGGGTCGAGCAGCCTCAGATGGGCAGGCTGCTCCTCGGCGTGGTTGGTGTTGGAGATGAAGACCGAGGACAGTTTGTCGAACGACAGCTTCCCGTCCGGCTTGGGATAGGCGATCGGCCTGTGCTTCGAGGCCTTTTCGGTCGAGGCGGCATCGGTCTTTCCGTGCTTCAGCGTCCACGGCAGGTTCACGCGGAAGATCGACGAGAACCACATGTCGATGAGGCCCGCGGCCCCGCCGAGCGTGGTTCCCAGCTTCGACAGATAGGGTTTGGCGTTCCGGACCTGCTTCAGTTCCCTGTAGACCCAGCTCTTCTCATAGGCGGTCTGGTATTCGACCAGCTGGTCGCCCGCGCGCCCGGCCTGCACGGCTTCATAGGCGGCGTCAGCGGCCAGCATGCCGGTCTTCATGGCGTTGTGGCTGCCCTTGATGCGCGGCACGTTCACGAAGCCGGCCGAACAGCCGATCAGGACGCCGCCGGGGAAGCTGAGCTTCGGCACCGACTGCCAGCCGCCCTCGGTGATGGCGCGCGCGCCGTAGGAGATGCGGGTCCCGCCCTCCAGGTGCTCGGCGATGGCGGGGTGGTGTTTGAACCGCTGGAACTCGTCGAACGGCGACAGATGCGGGTTCTTGTAGTTCAGGTGCACGACATAGCCGATGGCCACATAGCGGTCGCCGAAATGGTACATGAAGCTGCCGCCGCCGGTGAACTCGTCCAGTGGCCAGCCGGTCGTGTGCTGGGCCAGGCCGGGGCGGTGCTGTTCGGCCGGGACCTGCCACAACTCCTTGAGGCCGATGCCGTATTTCTGCGGCTGGGCCTCATCACACAGCTTGTGGCGGGCCATGATGGTCTTGGCCAGCGAGCCGCGCACGCCCTCGGCGATGAAGACGTATTTGCCGTGCAGTTCGATGCCGGGCTGGAAATCGTCGGTGGGCTTGCCGTGGCGGTCGATGCCGAAGACGCCGGCGACGACGCCCTTCACCCGGCCGGAGGGCTCGTCCCAGACCACATGGCTGGCGGCCATGCCCGGATAGACCTCGACGCCCAGCGCCTCGGCCTGTTCCCCCAGCCAGCGCGCCACATTGCCCAGCGAGGCGATGTAGCAGCCGTCATTGTGCATGATCGGCGGCAGCAGGGGCATGGGCAGGGAAGCCTGACCCATCGGTCCCAGAATCATGAACCGGTCCTCGGTGACCGGCGTCTCCAGCGGTGCCCCGCGTTCCTTCCAGTCGGGGAAGAGCTCGTTCAACGCCTTCGGATCGATCACGGCACCGGACAGGATATGTCCACCGACCTCGGCCGACTTCTCCAGCACCGCGACGGAGATGTCCTTGCCGTCCTTTTCGGCCCGCTGCTTCAGGCGGATGGCCGCGGACAGGCCGGCGGGGCCGCCACCGACGATGACGACGTCATACTCCATGACCTCGCGCTCAACCCCGGCGAGGGCCTCGGCGGGCGGCAGTTTGTCGATCACGGCTTCCTGCCAGGCGCTGGTTGCGCCGCCTTCGATGGCATCGTCGGCCATGACCAGAATCCTCGGTGTCGGCCATTCCTGCTTTGGATTTGATCAAATCAAATCCCGGGAATGGCCTCGTTGAACATGCTGGAGCGAAAATCTGAGATCATCCGCGACGCGGATGATCCGATTTCGCTCCGGGGGTCTTGCTGTTTTCCGCTTATCCGAAGGTGACGCAAGGGTGGTCAAGGACTATCCCTGTGCTAATCACCATGAACCCTCATTCTCTCAACCCCGCCAAAGCTGAAAGTCTGCTCGCCTTCTGGCGCGACGCAGGGGTCGACGCCTGTTTCGAGGACGCCCCGGTCGACCGGACCCACGTCGCTCCGCCGCCGGCCGTCAAGGCGGTGGCCAAGGCCACAGCCTCGGTGACGCCGGTCGCCTCAGCCGGTGACGCCGTTTCCGAAGCCCGGCAAATGGCCGCGGAAGCGGAGACCCTCGAGGCCCTGGGCCTCGCCATCGCCGGCTTCGAGGGCTGCCCGCTGCGAGGCATGGGCGCAAGACAGGCGGTGTTTTGTCGCGGCAATCCCGCGGGCGAGGTGCTGATCATCGGCGAGGGCCCCGGGGCGGAAGAGGACGAGCGCGGTCAGCCCTTCATCGGCAAGGCGGGGCAACTGCTGGACCGGATGCTGGCCGAAGCCGGGCTGGAAGGCCGGGTCTTCATCACCAATACCGTCTTCTGGCGTCCGCCCGGCAACCGCACGCCGACGGCGGCGGAACAGGCGGTCTGCGCGCCCTTCGTCGAACGGGCCTTCGCCCTGCTCAAGCCGAAGGCGGTGCTGCTGCTGGGTGCGGCTGCGGCCAGGTCGGTCCTCGCGACCGATGAAGGCATCATGCGGATGCGAGGACATTGGCGCGAATGGCGGCTGGCGGAGGGTGCCATCTCGGCCCCTGCCCTGCCGACCCTGCACCCCGCCTTCCTGCTGCGCCAACCCATCGCCAAGCGCGACGTCTGGGCCGATCTGCTATCACTCGCGGCGCGGATTGAGCCCTGACCGCCAGGCTGGCCCAACCCTCAGACTCAAAACCGCCCCAAAAGGGGTGAAATCTTGACTCGGGTCGAGGCCGTGGTGCCTTTCTGGCCTGTCGACCAAATGACCAGCGCGGGCTGACCCGGCTATTGACGGGTCGTTCGATGCTCTCAGGGGGGCCGCCTCAGGTGCGATTTTGTATTCGTCGCGCGCTTTTTGCGCCGA
>CANMXH010000092.1 GCA_947501315.1 Caulobacteraceae bacterium
CTGCCGGGCGGGGCTATCAGGGGCAGGTGGCAGATCAGCCGGGTATTGATCAGCCCGTGGTGCGGCGGGATGCGAGCCCCCGGCGTCAGCTTTGAGAAAAGGATCGACGGCGTCCGCCCCGGCACGCGGCACAGCGGCACCTCGGCGAGCGCGGCCAATGTGCGCGGGCAGCGGCGGGCGAGGTCCGGCTGTTCCGCCCCGTCCTTCCAAAGAAACAGGGCGCTCCAGTCGGGGTTGGCCAACATGCCCGAGGCGTCGGTATTCGGCCGGTCAGCGCGCGGTTCGACATAGGGGCGGAACAGGTCCGGCTCGGCGAGCAGGCCGTCCAGTTCAGCGCGAATCTCCCCCGTCGCCGCCTCGATCGCCGCCAGCCAGGGCAGGGTCTCGCGCGGCTGGAACTGGACCTGCGGCAGGCCGGGGAACAGATAGAAGCGCGGTTCCTGCTGATACAGCCGCTTTCGCCCCGCCATCAGGTCCAGAGACAGGGCGAACCGGTCGCTTGAGGTTGCCGGATCAAAGCCGGCACCGGCGAGACTCGTCGCCAGATGCGCCTCAAACCGCTGCGCCTGGGCCTGGACAGCGGCCTGGGCGCGCCGCAGTTCGGTGATGGCCGCAGGTGCCAGCCCCTTGCCGTCCCCCGCCGCGCGCAGGGCCGAACTGTAGAAGCTGGCGGCGGCGCGGCCATCCCCCAGGCCTGCAAGGGCATCCCCCTTGGCGATCAACGCCGAAAGATCCCGGGGATCAGCGACCAGCGCGCGGTCTGCCGCTTCGAGGTCGGCGCGGTGGCCCTGTTCCGTTTTCGACATGGGGTGATCGGAAGCGGTCGGGACGGCGTCCGTCAAGCCGAAAGCGTCAAAACCCGACCGACGCATTTTCGACGACATATCGCCAAGCGGAGTTGAACCTTCGCCGTTACGATGCGTAGTCATGGACAACAGCTGTGGAGCCGCCATGTCCATCGTCCGTCCGAACGCTTCCCAGATGGCCCGCCGCCTGATGGTGCTGGCAGCCACCGTCTTCGCCATCGTGATCGGCCAGGCCCAGGTGCTGCTCGGCTGGGGCCAGTCCCCCGCCGAATTCTCGGCCGACAGCGACGCCACACTGCGGGTCGCGGGCTATGCCTTCGCCATCTGGGGCGTGATCTATCTCTGGCTACTGGTCTACGCCGTGCGTCAGGCGCTGCCGCAGACCGGCGAAAGCCGGTTGATCAACCGGCTTGGCTGGCCCTCGCTCGCCGCCCTGCTGGGCATCGGCGCATGGGTCGTGGCGGCAGCCTATGACCGGGAGGCAGCGACGGTTGTCCTGATTTTCGGCTCGCTGCTGGTCCTGCTGATTCCCCTGCTGGTCAACGCCGGCACTATCCGGGCTCTCCCCCGCGGGGACCGCGACCGCTGGATGACGGTCTGGCCGCTCAGCCTGTTGGCAGGGTGGCTGACAGTGGCCTCACCCCTGAACCTGATTACCGTGGCCACCGGTGACGGCCTGCTTCCGGACATGCTGCCTCCGACGGCCTGGGCGATCCTGGCGGTCATTGTGATTGTCGCGGTGGCGCTTGCCGTCACCCAACGGCTCAGGACCCTCGCCTACAGCCTGCCGATCGCCTGGGGTCTGGCGGGGGCCTATGTGGCCGAGCAGGCCCGCAACCCGACCCTGTCCTATGCCGCTCTTGCGGCGGCGGTGGCCGTACTGGTCGGCGCAACTGTCCTGACCTTCACCGCGCGACGCCCGGCCAAGCCGGCCGTTGGCATTGATGATCTGTCCGCCGGTGGCTGACACGACTCTGTTCAGGGGCTAGAAGGCGCGCCCATGACCGCGCCCCAGAACACCGCCCCGAAGACCATGGCCGAACTGGCCGCCGAATACGGCCTGGCTCCCAATGAGTATCAGGTCGTCCTCGACCGGCTGGGGCGAGAGCCCAACCACGTCGAGCTGGGCGTCTTCTCGGTGATGTGGTCCGAGCACTGCTCCTACAAGTCATCGAAGATCCACCTCGGCAAATTCCCGACCAAGGGCCCGCGCGTCATCTGCGGGCCGGGCGAGAACGCCGGGGTCATCGACATCGACGATGGCGACGCCTGCATCTTCAAGATGGAGAGCCATAACCACCCCAGCTTCATCGAGCCCTATCAGGGTGCGGCGACCGGCGTGGGCGGCATCATGCGCGACGTCTTCACCATGGGCGCGCGGCCTGTCGCCCTGCTGAACGCCCTGCGCTTCGGCGATCCGTCGCACCAGAAGACCCGGCGGCTGGTCAAGGGCGTGGTCTCCGGCATTGGCGGTTACGGCAATTGCGTCGGCGTGCCGACCGTGGCCGGCGAGACCAATTTCCACCGGGGTTACAACGGCAACATCCTGGTCAACGCCATGTGCGTCGGCATCGCCAGGGCCGACAGCCTGTTCTACTCAGCCGCACCTGCTCCGGGCCTTTCGGTGGTCTATTTCGGCTCCAGGACCGGCCGCGACGGCATCCACGGCGCGACCATGTCCTCGGCCGAGTTCGACGACGAATCAGACTCGAAACGCCCGACGGTCCAGGTCGGCGATCCCTTCGCCGAGAAGCTGCTGATCGAGGCGACCCTGGAGCTGATGGCCTCGGGGGCCGTCGCCGCCATTCAGGACATGGGGGCCGCGGGCCTGACCTCGTCGTCGGTGGAAATGGCCGGCAAGGGCGGGGTCGGCATCGAGCTGATCATGGACCATGTGCCCCAGCGCGAAACCGGCATGACAGCCTATGAGATGATGCTGTCGGAAAGCCAGGAGCGGATGCTGGCCGTGCTGAAGCCGGGCCGCGAGGACGACGGGCACCGGATCTTCAAGAAGTGGGGCCTCGACGCCGCCGTCATCGGCCAGACCACCGACACCGGCCGGCTGGTGCTGAAACATCATGGCGAGACGGTCTGCGACGTGCCGCTGGCCCCGCTGTTCGACGATGCGCCCCTGTATGACCGGCCCTGGGTCCAGCCCGCGCTGCAACCGCGTCTGGTCCCCGCCGATGTGCCCGCGCCGGAAAGCTGGGTCGATGCGGTGATCAAGGTCCTGACCTGCCCGGACATGGCCTCGAAGCGCTGGATCTGGGAACAGTACGACCGCCACGTCATGGCTGACACCCTGCACGACTCGGCCACCGCGGCCGACGCCGGGGTGGTGCGGGTGCACGGCACGGACAAGGGTCTGGCCATGACCTCGGACTGCACCCCCCGCTATGTGCTGGCCGATCCCTATGAGGGCGGCAAACAGGCTGTGGCCGAGGCCTGGCGCAACCTGACCGCCGTCGGCAGCCGGCCCATCGCCATCACCGACAACCTCAATTTCGGCAATCCGCAGCGGCCCGAGATCATGGGCCAGATCGTCCGCGCCATCGACGGCATGGCCGAGGCCTGCCGGGTGCTGGACTTCCCGGTCGTGAGCGGCAACGTCAGCCTCTACAACGAGACCAATGGTGCGGCCATTCCGCCGACCCCGACGGTCGGGGCGGTCGGCCTGCTGACCAACTATGACGTCGTCGTCGGCTTCGGCGGCATGGTCGAGGGCGATGTGCTGGTCCTGATCGGCGAGACCAGGGGCGAGCTCGGCTCCTCCCTCTATCTGCGCGAAGTTCTGGGCCGCGAGGACGGTGCCCCGCCGCCGGTCGACCTCGCGCTGGAGCGGAAGACGGGCGACTTCGTGCGCGAACAGATCGAGGCGGGTGCCCTGACCTGTGTGCATGACCTTTCCGACGGCGGCCTGATCGGGGCGGCGGCGGACATCGCCCTGGCCTCGGACTGCGGCGTCGAGCTGAACGGCGGCCCGGACGCCCATGCCCACGCCCGGCTCTTCGGCGAGGATCAGGCCCGCTATCTGGTCGCCGTGGCGGACCCGACAGAGATCATTGCCGCTGCCCAGGCCGTCGGCCTGAGCGCCTCGGTGGTCGGCCACGCCAGGGGCCGCGACTTCACCTCGGTTGGCCCGGCCGGCGATCTCTTCCGCCTGCCGCTGGATCACCTGCGCGAGATGCACGAAAGCTGGATGCCGACCTGGATTGAAGGACACGCCTGATGCGCCTCGCCCCCATCGCCCTGACCGCCCTCGCCCTGACCCTCGCGGCCTGTGAAGGCGGCGGTGATCCTGTCGAACAGGCCCTGCGCGACGCCGCCTCCAAGAACCACGCCGCCCGGGTGCAGGAGGGCGTTGTCTCGGCTCCGGCACATGCCGGGGGCCATGGCACCCCCGACGCCGCCACCCCGGGCGACGCAGCCTTCGCCGCCTCCGAGGCCGCAATGCATGCCGGCATGGCCCGGGCGTCCGGCCAGACGGTCGACGAGGCCTATATCGCCAAGATGATCGAACACCACCGCGGTGCCGTGGCCATGGCCGAGGTGGCGTTGAGGGAATCGCGCGATCCTGAGGTTCGTCGCATGGCGCAGGTCGTGGTCGATACCCAGACGCGCGAGATCGCGGAAATGCAGGCCTGGAAGCCGGCCCCCGCGAACTGAATCAGGCGGCCGACGCGGGTCCGCACCGGGGGACGAGCCTCAGGTCCTGCCGCGCGCGTGGAACGGGGTGACGCGCGTCACAATTCCGGTCTAGGTCGGGTTATCCAGTCCGGAGGTCCCGATGCGCCCGTTCGAAACCCTGTCCCGTCGCGGTCTGCTGCTGACCCTTGGCGCCGGCGGTGCCCTCGCCGGCTCGGGCCGTCAGGCGCTCGCCGATCCGGTGTTCGCCGAATTTCCCTTCCAGCTCGGGATCGCGGCCGGTGACCCGACCCCCGACGGCTTCGTCATCTGGACCCGCCTCGCGCCGCGCCCGATGGAGATCGGTCACGGCATGCCCTCGGCCCCGGTGCCGGTGAAATGGGAGGTCGCGACCTCGCGCGGTTTCGGCGACACCGTGGTTCGCTCCGGCGAGGCCGTGGCCCGCCCCGAACTGGCCCATGCGGTCCATGTCGAGGTCGAGGGGCTGGAGCCGGGCCGCGAGTATTTCTACCGCTTCAGTGCCGGCCGCGAACGGACCCCCAGCGGGCGGGCCAAGACCGCGCCGGCCGCCGGTGCCGCGACCGCACAGGCGCGCTTCGGCGTGCTGGGCTGCCAGGCCTATGAGCAGGGCTTTTACACCGCCCACCGCAAGGCGGCGGAGGAGAACCTCGACTTCGTCTACTGCTACGGCGACTACATCTATGAGGGCCGTGGCAACCGCACCTACACCGGTTCGGGCGGCACGATGGAAAACCCGCGCCAGCATATCGGTGGCGAGATCTACAGCCTTGACGACTATCGTCGACGCTACGCCCAGTACAAGCTCGACGCCGACCTGCAATCCAGCCACGCCTCCACGGCCTGGTTCTGCACCTGGGACGATCACGAGATCGACAACAACTGGGTTCAGGCCCTGGATCAGGACGGCACCCCGCCCGAAATTTTCATGCTGCGTCAGCAGGCGGCGATGCAGGCCTGGTACGAGCATATGCCGGTCCGGCGCTCGGCCTTCCCACGCGGCGCGGTCACCCAGGTATATCGCCATGCCAGCTGGGGGGACCTGCTCGACCTGAATTTCCTCGATACGCGCCAGTACCGCTCGAACCAGCCCTGTAACGACGCCTGGGCATCGACCTGCGCCGGCGTTTCGGCCGCCGACGCCCATGTGCTTGGCCAGGCACAGGAGGCCTGGCTCTACCAGAACCTCGACCGGTCGCAGGCGCACTGGAAGGTGCTGGCGCAGCAGATCATGGTGATGGACCTGGACCGGAGGGAAGGGCCCGAGCCCGGCTTCAACCTCGACAGCTGGGCCGGCTACTCGATCCCGCGCCAGCGACTGCTGGACCGGCTGCGAGAACGCCGGATCGGCAACACCGTCATCCTTACCGGCGATGAGCACCAGAACTACGCCGGGGAACTCTACCGCGACAGCCGCAATCCCGAGGGCGCGCCGATCGCCTCCGAGTTCGTCGCCACCTCGATCAGTTCTTCGGGCGACGGTCAGGATCAGCGGGCCGACGGGCGGCGCTACCTCGCCGACAATCCGTTCCTGAAATTCAACAACGCCCAGCGCGGCTATGTCGTCTGCGACGTGACGCCGGAACGCTGGCAGACCGAGTTCAAGGTGCTGGACAAGGTATCGGACACGGCCGGGACCCTGAGCACGCGGGCGAAATTTGCGGTGGCCAGCGGCGACGCGCGGGTGGTGCCGGCCTGATCACAGGTCGAGCCGGTCCGCCAGCAGGGCGACAAGGCGGTCCGGCTTGCCGTCGAACAGCCGGTCCAGCAGGTCCTGGACCTCGCCCTCCACATAGGCTTGACGGTCGAACACAGCGTGATAGCGCAACCGGCCGTCGTCCTTCTGCGAACGCACCGCGCCCTTCTGCATCAGGCGATGCAGGAGGGTCTTGATGGTCGCGTCGGCCCACGGCTGACAGGATCGGACCTCTTCCATCAGCGAGGCGGCCGACAGCGGCCCGCGTCGCCACAGCGCGGCGAGGACGGCGCTTTCCGCCTCGGTGACGGCGATCCGGGTCAGGGCCGCGGCACCGCGCGGTCGACAGGCACCTCGACGACCCACATGAAACGAAGACCCGACACGACGGCTTTCTGATTACGGCTGTAATCCCAATACACTACGGCTGTAAACTCTTTCGTCAACCCGTCAGACGACGGGAATCGCCTGGCTCAACCGCCCGCCGACACGGATCGGCTCGACCCGCGTCGCCAGACCGGTCCTGTCATCGGTCTCGACATAGACGCCACAGATCGTCGCCGGCCCATGCGCCGGGACATAGCGGCCGCCGGAGAGCCGGGTCGTGAAGCGCCGCAGGGGCTCTTCCTTCTCATTGCCGATGACGCTGTCGTAGTCGCAGCATCCGCCGGCGTCGGTCTGATAGGCGGTGCCGCCGGGCAGGATCTGGCAGTCGGCGGTCGGCACATGGGTGTGGGTGCCGACCACCAGCGAGGCGCGTCCGTCGCAGAAATGGCCCATGGCCATCTTCTCGGAGGTGGCCTCGCAATGCATGTCGACGATGATGGCGTCGGCGGCCATCCCCATCGGACAGGCGGCCAGTTCCTTTTCGACGGCACTGAACGGGCAGTCCATCGGGTCCATGTGGATGCGGCCCAGCACATTCATGACCAACACGGTCTTGCCGCTCTGGGTCTCGAACAGATTGGCCCCGGCGCCGGGGGCGTCCATCAGGCGGGGATAGTTGGCCGGGCGGATCAGGCGCGGCTCGCGTACGATATAGGTCAGAGCCTCGCGCTGGTCCCAGCTGTGGTTGCCCAGCGTCAGGCAGTCCGCCCCGGCCATGAACAGCTCGCGCGCCGTGTTCTCGGTAATGCCGAAACCACCCGCGGCGTTCTCGGCATTGACCACTACGAAATCGAGTTTCAGGTCGCGCTTCAGGCCCGGCAGGTGATCGCTCAGCCCGTCACGTCCGGACTTGCCGACGACATCACCGAAAAAAGCCAGTCTCATGCGAAGGGTCTATAGCCGGTCTCTGTCAGAACGCCATGCAGACGGATGTCGTGGGGCTCGGCCGGCAGGTCGGCGACTTCCTGGCCCGCATAGGCGAAGCCGATCCGGGTAACGGCGGGCCGCGCGGCAAAGGTCCGGTCGTAGTGGCCGCCGCCCTGCCCCAGCCGGCTGCCGCGGGCGTCAAAAGCCAGCAACGGGGCAAGGATCAGGTCCGGATCGACCACCTCAGCCAGCGGAAACGGCGCCGGAACTCCCGCCTCGTCCAGCTCCAGCGGCTCGCCGGGAGACCACCGCCGGAAGATCATCGGTGCGTCGCGTTCGACCACCACCGGCAGGCAGAGTTCGCGACCGGCCTCAATCAGCGCCAGCGAAAGGGCCTCAACGTCCAGTTCCGAGCCGATCGCGCGATAGACCGCCACGATCTGGCCGGGCGGCAGGGCGTCGGCCTGTCCGGCGGCGCGGTCGGCCGCACCGGCATCGAGCCCGGCCAGCCGCTTGCGCGTCGCCCGCATGACCGATCTGAGCTCACGTTTGTCAGTCATGGGAGGAAAAATGTTGGCGGCGCCACAAGAGCCGTGAAGGGCGTTTAAATCCTCTCGACCTGGGTAGCCAGGTGGGCGCCGTGTGCCCAGGCCCACGGGCCTGATCAGGGACAGCTCCCTTCGAGTGAATTAAGGTCGCGAGGAAATGTTGCCTTCGACGAGAGCCGCAGCAGGACCCGCCACCCAGCAAGATAGTCCCTAAGCCGGAGCGGAACAATGGCCGGGGGTCAAAGACCCTGGGCGATCTTCTCCAGCCGCGCGGCGACGGCGTTCAGCGCCTCGGCCACGCCGTCACTCGAGACGGCGGCGGCCACGGTGGGGGCCACAGGACTGCCCATCCGGACCTCATGCAGCTCATCGGCCAGCATCAGTCCTGCCATCAGGAACAGCCGGAGGTCACCGACATGGCCGACCTCGCCGGAGACCTGGCGCACATGGCC
>CANMXH010000093.1 GCA_947501315.1 Caulobacteraceae bacterium
GGCTCGAGGGCCGCCCCATGGCCGAGGAGGTCAAGGCGGTTCAGGTGAAAAAGGCCCGCCAGCTGTTCGCCATGCTGGACGGGGCGACCTGCCGCGCGCAGATGGTGCGCCGCTATTTCGGGGAAGACGGGGCCGAGCGCTGCGGCGTCTGCGACCTCTGCCTCGACCCGCCCGCCGTCTTCGACGCCACCGTCCCGGCCCAGAAGGCCCTGGCCGCGGTGCAGCGCCTCGGCGAGCGGTTCGGCAAGACCCGGGTCATCGACCATCTGCTCGGCCGGACGAAGGACGTCCAGCCCTGGGAGGCGGCCCTCTCGACCTGGGCCATCGGTGCCGACACCGGCCAGCACAGCTGGCGCGACATCGTCGACCATCTGATGTTCGAGGGCCTGCTGGTCGAGGACCCCAATGAGGGCAAGCCGCTGGTGATGCTGGGCGACCCCGAGGCCGTGCGCGCCGTCTATCGCGGTGAACGCAGGATCGAGGTCCGCGTCGCGGCCGCCCGGGCCGCCTCGGCCCCCCGCGAACGCACCCGGACCGGTCGCAATGCCGCGCTGGAAACCCTGGACACCGACGTCCGCGCCCGGTTCGAGACCCTGCGCGCCTGGCGTCGCGACCGCGCCGCCGAACAGCGCGTCCCCCCCTATGTCATCTTCCAGGACAAGACCCTGCTGGAGATCGCGATCAAACAGCCCCGCGACATGACGGCGCTCGCAGGCGTTTCGGGCGTCGGTCAGTCAAAAATCGACCGCTACGGCCCAGCCGTACTGGAGGTCTTGCGGCTCGGCGTCGATATCGATCGGTGAGGGCAGGAAGATAACGGGTCGCGCCCGGCAGACCCGGCCTTCCCCCGCAAGCGGGGGAAGGCATTCACGGCAAAGACCGCCGTTCGCGCAGTAACGTTCGCGCAAGGTCTTGGAAGGGCGGCCTTAAACTTTCGCCCTCACAGTCGAACAGTGATCCCCAGCCGTACCCCGTCCCCGATCGACAAACTGGCCGTCGCCGTCGTGCACCAGCCCGAGCGCGCCATTCCCGCGCCGGCGGGCGCGCGCGAGGAATCGCTGCGTCTGCTGCTTCAGACGGCCGCGGATGCCGGTGTGACCCGTGTCGCGACCCGGCCCGATGGCGACGGTGAACGCTGGCTGGGCCAGGCCTGGCCCTTCCCCTCTCCCTTTCAGGTCTCGGTCTGCACCGTATCGGTCAGCGACGGCGTCGACCGCGTCGAGGCCCGCGCCCGCCGCTCGCTGGAACGGCTCGGCCTGCCGCGCGGTGACCTGCTGCTGGTCTCCAGCGCCAGCGACCTGGCCGGGGCCGAGGGCCGCGCCCTCTGGGACCGGCTGCTGGCCCTGAAGGACCGCGGCCTCTACCGCCGAATCGGCTTCTGCGCCACGATCGAGGACGGCCCGGCCCTGCTGGCCCGTCGCTTCCAGCCCGACGTGGTTCAGCTGGGCTGCAACCTGCTCGACCAGCGCGCCCAGCACACCGGCATCCTCGCCGAACTGGCGGCACTCGAGGTGGACATCCACGCCGCCTCGGTCTTTGCCGACGGCCTGCTGTTCATGAGCGGCGAGGCCCTGCCGCTCGAAATGCACCGCCATGCGCCGACCCTGTCGCGCATCCGGCGGCGTCTGGCCGAAGCCCGCGTCGATCCGATGCAGGCGACCCTTGCCTATGCCATGGGCCTGCCCGAGGTGTCGGCCGTCGTCGCCAGTATCGCCTCGGCCGCAGAACTTCGCGCCGTCATCGCCGCCACCCATGCCGCGACCCCCGACCTCGACTGGGCCACCATGCAGCTTGAGCCGGCAAACAGCACCGGCGGGCCCCGCAGGATCAATAGCGCAGCCTGATCCCCACGAAACCGGACCGGCCCGGCTCGCCATAGCCGAACACCTGCTGGTAGCGGCGGTCGGCCAGGTTCTCGAGCCGCACGGTCAGGGTCACCGCTTCGGTCAGGACCCAGGCCCCGTTCAGGTTCGCCGTGATGAAACCCGGCCGGATCCCGCCCGCGTCGTCCTGATCGCCCTCACCCCGAACGGTCAGCGCGCCCGACAACCGCCTGCCGGTCCAGCCGAGGGTCGCCGAACCCGCCTGCTCCGGCACCCGTAGCAGCCGCGCCCCGGTCGTCTCGTCCCGCGCATCGGTCCAGGCCCCGGCCAGGCTCAGGTCGAAGCCCTGCCCCAGCAGCGCCCGGGCCTCCAGTTCGACACCGTCGGTCACGGTCCGCGCGACATTGACGTAGACGCTCTCGAACGTCCCCGGATCGAAGACATAGGTGATCTGGTCCTCCACGCCGAGACGATAGACGGTGGCCCGCGCCTCGATCCGCCTGTCCGCCGAGGCCCAGCCGATGGCGGCTTCGTAACCTTCCGCCGTCTCGGGCCGCAGCGCCGGGAACGGCCGGGACGAGACGCAGAAATCGCACACGGCCTGGCTGATTGACGGGGCCTTGAACCCGGTCCCCCCGGCCGCCGACAGGATGAAGCCCGCGCCGGCGTCCAGGGCCCCCGAGACCCGGCCTGTGACCTTCGCGCCGAAGTCGCCCGTGTCATCGAAGCGCATGGCCCCGGTCAGTTTGAGCCGCTCCGTCGGTTCGATCCGCGCCGTGCCGAAGGCCGAGGTCGTGCCCAGCTGTTCGGTCCGGCCCGTGGACAGACGGCCCCGGGTCTCCTCCCGGTCGGCACCGATGACGAAATCCATACCCCGGAGGGTGCCGTCCGCCTGCCAGCGCAGGGCCTGTCGGTCCGCCTCAAAGTCCGAGGGGAAGGCCGAGACGGTCTCACGCGCGATGTCCGATGCCGACAGGCTGAACTGGTGCTCAAGGCCCGACGCTTTCAGGCGCAGGCGGCCGAAACCGGACCATTGCCGGCTCGACTGGGTGTCCGACGTGTCGGCCAGGGCATAGGCCGGGGCCGGAAATCCGTCGAGGTCGGCGTCGCTGTCGGTCCAGCGCAGCGCCCCGTCAATCGCAACGTCCGCGGAGACGGCGAAGCGGCCGCGAACCCCCGCCGTGGTCGAGGCGAAGCCGTCGGCTTCCGGATTGCCGCCGGCCTCATCCGCCGCCGAGATGCCGTCGGTTCGAAACTGCGAGACCCAGGCCCCGAAGCCGTAGCGCCCGGTCGAGACCCCCGCCGCCAGCCGGCCCCGGACCGTGTCGAACGACCCCGTCTCCAACCCGGCCGCGAGGCCATCGAGGTCGCGGGTGGTGAAGGCGATCACCCCGCCAATGGCGTCCGAGCCCCACAGGGACGACTGCGGCCCGGACAGCACCTCGATCCGTTCGATATCCGACAGGTCGAAACCCGAGAAGTCGAAGGCGCCGTTGATCTCGGCCGGGTCATTGACCGGCACGCCATCGACCAGAACGAGGGTCTTGCCCGGCGAGGCCCCGCGCATCCGAACCTGGGCGACCCCGCCGAACGCGCCCGACCGGACCACCGACAGGCCGGGAAGGTCACCGAGGATGTCGGCGGCGAAGGTCGCACCGCGCTGATCGAGGATGCGCCGGTCGATCACCCGCGCGCCAGGCGTTCGGGTAACGATGGCCGACAGCCGGGTGGCGGTGACGATCACCTCGGGCAGGGTGCCGTCCGGACCGTCGGTCGTCCGGCCCCATGCGGGCACGGGCAGGAGCATGGCCGCGGCCATGGCATAAAGGATGTATCGCGTCATGACGCGGGCCTCCGTCGCCCCGCGCTGGCGCTGCGCGGCGGCGTGTGACAGCGACCGACCCGGCCCCGGGATGGGGCACGGCGCAGGGGTCGGGTCGCTTCAACGGAACAATCATCCGCGCAAACGGAAGTTTGACCCCACGCCTCTGTCTGGTCCCGGACAGCGGACGAGCGACATCGGCGGCCAGGTCTCCTGGCTTGCGGGTCAACAATCGAGGTCCACGCCTTCCCGGTTTCCCAGTGGCGCCGGAAGCGAACTTCCGGATCGGACGACAATCTCGCCGCCTACAGTTGCGGGCACAGCCGCGGTGTCTGACCGCGTTCCCTTAACCGCCTGTGGCGCTTGTCGCAGGCTGACAGACCCTGTGCAAGGACGCGCCATTCCGCTTGAGCGCGCCCCCGCAATCCTTCACCCTGTCCCCGCCCCATGAACGCCCCCGTCATTCATCCCACGACAGCCGATACCGTCCCGTCCAGCGAGGGGACGACGCCGGTCATGGCGCAATTCCTGGCAGCCAAGGCCAGCCAGCCCGACGCCATTGTCTTCTTCCGCATGGGTGATTTCTACGAACTGTTCTTCAAGGACGCCGAGATCGCCTCCAGGGCCCTGGGCATCACCCTGACCAAACGCGGCAAGCACCAGGGGCAGGACATCCCCATGGCCGGCGTCCCGGTGCATGCGCTGGACGGCTATCTGGCGCGGTTGATCCGCCAGGGGTTCAAGGCCGCCATCTGTGAGCAGATGGAAGCCCCGTCCGAGGCGCGAAAGCGCGGCTCCAAGGCCGTGGTCCATCGCGACATCGTGCGCGTCGTCACACCTGGAACCCTGACCGAGGACAGTCTGCTGGACGCGCGGGGGGCCAACCGTCTGGCCGCCGTCTCGGTGCGCAAGGGCCGGGCCGCCGTCGCTGTGGTGGAGCTGTCGGCCGGGTCAGTCGACGCCGTGGCCTGTTCGCTGGAGGACCTCGGCGCCACCCTCGCCTCGTTCCGGCCGTCGGAAGTGCTGGTGCCCGACCGTCTGTTTTCGGACGAGGCGACCAAGGCCGCGCTGGAAGGATCCGGCGGCGTGGTCCAGGCCCTGCCGCAGGCCCTGGCCGAGCCGGTCGGGGCCCGGGCGCGGATCGAGCGGCTTTACGGCGTCGCCTCGCTGGACGGCTTCGGTGCCTTCGAGGAGGCCGAGGTCTCGGCGCTGGGCCTGATCGCAGCCTATCTGGAGACGACCCAGGCCGGAAAGATACCCGCCCTGTCGCCGCCGCGCCGGTCGGGCGACAGCGGCTTCCTGGCCATCGACCCGACGACCCGGCTGAGCCTCGAGATCGACCGCACCCAGCGCGGTGAACGCGAGGGCTCGCTGCTGGCCTGTATCGACCGCACCGTCACCTCGGGCGGTGCCCGTGCCCTCGCCGAGCGGATCGCCCGGCCGCTATGCGACCCCGCCGCAATCAATCATGGACTCGATGCGGTCGAATGGCTGCTGGTGCGACGCGACCTGCGACGCGACCTGCGCGACGGACTGAGGGCCTCATCGGATGTGGCCCGTGCCGTGTCGAGACTGGTTCTGGGCCGCGGTGGCCCGCGCGATCTGGCCGCCATCCGTACCGGCCTGTCGATCGCCGAGGGTATTGCCGGCCTGTTCCCGCCGACGCGCGAGCCTCTCTCCGGCCCGCCGGCCCGGATCGTCGCCTGTCTCGACCGGCTGACCCTGTCGCCCGACCTCGGGCGGCTGCTGGCCGATCTGGCGCAGGGTCTGGTCGCCGAGCCGCCCCATCTGGCCCGTGACGGCGGCTTCGTCGCCCCCGGCTATCGCCCCGAACTGGAAGAGGCCCGGCGCCTGCGTGATGACAGCCGCCGCGTCGTCGCCGACCTCGAGGCCCGGGCCGTGGCCGAGGCGGGCGTGCCGTTCAAGGTCCGTCACAATGCCGTACTTGGCTATTTCCTCGAGACCAGTGCCAAGGCCGCCGAGCCCCTGCTGCGGCCGACGGGCGAAAGCCCCTTCATCCACCGCCAGACCCTCGCCAACCAGGTCCGTTTCACCACCGTCGAACTGTCCGAGCTGGACGCGAAGATCAGCCAGGCGGGATATCGTGCCCTGGCCATCGAGGGCGAGACCTTCGAGACCTGGCGGACCACGGTCCAGTCCCTGGCCCGGCGGCTGCAGGCCGTGGCCGAGGCCCTGGCCGAGCTCGACGCCCATGCCGCCCTCGCAGAATGGGCCGAGGAGGTCGGCGGCGTTCGCCCGGTGATCGATGATTCGCTCTGTTTCGATGTCATCGCTGGCCGTCACCCGGTGGTCGAGGCGGCGGTCAGGTCCCAGGGCGACCCCTATACGCCCAACGACTGCCGGCTGGACGGTTCCGGCGAGACAGCCTCACGGCTTTCGATCGTCACCGGACCGAACATGGCGGGTAAATCGACCTTCCTGCGCCAGAACGCCCTGCTGGTCTTGCTGGCGCAGGCCGGGGCCTTCGTTCCGGCCACGGCCATGCGGCTGGGCGTGGTCGATCGCCTGTTCAGCCGCGTCGGTGCGGGCGATGACCTGGCGCGGGGTCGCTCCACCTTCATGACCGAGATGGTCGAGACGGCCGCCATCCTGACCCAGGCGACGGACCGGAGCTTCGTCGTGCTGGACGAGATCGGGCGCGGCACAGCCACCTATGACGGACTGGCCATCGCCTGGGCCGTGGCCGAGGCCCTGCACGACCACAACCGCACCCGTACCCTGTTCGCCACCCACTATCATGAGCTGGCCGGGCTTGAGACGCGGCTGGCCCATGTCTGCAATCTGTCGATGGCGGCACGGGAATGGAACGGAGATCTGGTCTTCCTCCATGAGGCCCGGTCCGGTGCGGCCGACCGCTCCTATGGCGTCCAGGTCGCGAAACTCGCGGGGGTGCCCGCCTCGGTCGTAGGCCGCGCCCGGGAGGTGCTGGAGCGGCTGGAAGGCGAGAAGGCGGCGGCCATCAGCCTGGACGACCTGCCTCTTTTTGCCGTGGCCGAGTCACCACCGCCGCGCCCTTCAGCCGTCGAGGACGCCCTGCAGGCCATCCAGCCCGACGAACTGTCTCCGCGCGAGGCGCTGGAAGCCCTCTACCGCCTGAAGAGTCTGGGCCGCCGGTGACGGAGACCCTGGACGACCGGTTGATCGAGGCCGCGTCAGCACCCGACGTGCGCAGGGCCGTGGCGGCCCTTCTGAAAGACTCTTTCGACGCCTCCCGCAGCCGCATCGCCCGCCGCCTCGACGCCGGAGGTGCGGGGGTCGAGGTCGCCCACCTCTATTCAGCCGCTGCCGATGAATTGTTGATCGCCCTTTGGCGGTTCACCACCGAAACCCTCTATCCTGCCGCCAATCCGAGTGAGGCAGAGCGGCTGAGCCTGATTGCCGTCGGTGGATACGGGCGGGGTGTGCTGGCCCCCTTTTCGGACCTGGATCTGCTGTTCCTGCGCCCGTGGAAATCCATCCCGCGCACCGAACAGGTGATCGAGTTCATGCTCTACGTCCTTTGGGACCTGGGCATAAAGATCGGCCAGTCGGCGCGCTCGGTCGACGAGTGTCTGGCCCTGGCGAAATCGGACATGACCGTGCGCACGGCCCTGCTGGAGGCGCGCGCCCTGGCCGGGGATGACAGGCTGGCCGCCGACTTCATCGCTCGCTTCCGGGCCCAGGTGGTCAAGGCCGACCCCAGACCCTTCATCGCCGCAAAGCTGGAGGAGCGCGACATCCGCCACCAGAAGTCCGGCGCGGTGCGGTACCGGGTCGAGCCCAACGTCAAGGACGGCAAGGGCGGTTTGCGGGACCTCAACTCCCTGTTCTGGATCGCCCGGTCGCTGGCGCCGGACAGCCCGCTGGGTGCGCGGGTGATGGACGGCCTGCTGACCGCCCGTGAACGCCGGACCTTCGAGGAGTCCTTCGACTTCCTGTGGCGGGTCCGGGCCCATCTGCACCTTACGGCGGGGCGGCCCGAGGAAAAACTGACCTTCGACCTTCAGCCTGAGGTCGCCCGACGCATGGGCTGGCACGGACGCGGGGACGAGCCGGCGGTCGAACGGTTCATGCGCCGCTATTTCCTCGTGGCCCGCGACGTCGGCGGGCTGACCAGGGCCCTGTCGGCCAAGCTCGAGGCGCGCCAGCAGAAGTCAACGATGAGTCTGTCGCGACTCATTCCGGGCCGCAAACGCAAGCTCGGCGTCGAGGGATTCACCGAGGACTCCGGCCGCCTGTCCGTCACAGGCCCGGAGGTGTTCGCCGCCGCGCCCGAAAAACTGCTGATGCTGTTCCGCACGGCGGATGAGCACGACCTGGACCTGCACCCGGACGCCTTCTCGGCCGTCAGCCGGTCCCTGTCGCTGGTGACGCCCTCCCTGCGGCGCGACCCGGAGGCCACGCGCGCTTTCCTGGACATACTGGCGCACGGCCAGCGGCCCTATCGGGTGCTGAGCCTGATGAACGAGACCGGTCTCCTGGGCCGGTTCCTGCCCGAATGGGGCCGGATCGTCGGCCAGACCCAGTTCAACATGTATCACGCCTATACGGTCGACGAGCACACGCTGCAGGCCATCGGCATCATCAATGACATCTGGCGCGGCAAGCTGAAGGCCGACCATCCATCCTCATCCGAGATCGTGCACCGGATCGACGATTTCGAGGCCCTGATGCTGGCCATGCTTTTGCACGACGTCGGCAAGGGCGGTGACCGCGGCCAGCTTGA
>CANMXH010000094.1 GCA_947501315.1 Caulobacteraceae bacterium
AGGCCGTCCCCCGCCTCTGCCCCCGGACGGAATCCCGATGCGTTATCTGCACACCATGGTCCGGGTGACCGACCTCGACGCCTCGCTGCGCTTCTATTGCGAGCTGCTGGGCCTTGAGGAGATGAAGCGGACCGAGAGTGAGGCGGGGCGGTTCACCCTGGTCTTCCTGGCCGCCCCGGCGGACCGGGACCGGTCGGACGCCGACCGGTCGCCCGAGGTCGAACTGACCTTCAACTGGGACCCGGACCCCCAGCCCTATGGCGGCGGCCGCAATTTCGGCCATCTGGCCTACAAGGTCGGCGACATCCATGCCGCCTGCCAGCGGCTGATGGACGGCGGCGTGGTCATCAACCGCCCGCCCCGCGACGGCCGCATGGCCTTTGTCCGTTCGCCGGACGGTATTTCGATCGAACTGCTGCAGGAGGGCGCCGCCCTGACCCCGGCGGAACCCTGGACCTCCATGCCCAACACCGGGAGCTGGTGAGGCCGGCAGTGCGCCTGTCATCCCCGATCTCCGCTTCGCTTCGTCGAGGATGACAAGGGCTCAGACCCTGTCGCAGGGGCGAGAAGACACCGTGTCCCGGAAAGGCGTGACGCTGCTCCGGAATTGCGCGGGTTGAGCCCGCTTCCGCTGACCCTTCCTGTCGACCGCTCCTGCGCCGGAACCGCCGTAAATCCCTGTTGTCAAAGACCCGCGCGCCCTTTCGGAAGGACGACGGGATCATTTTACCGCCGTCGGGAAGGACGATGGATGATTTCCGGTGACGCGGGTCGGGAGGGGTGAAAACGGGGTCGGGAGGGGCGAGATTATACGGGACGGGAAGGCACGGCTTCGGTCATGCCCGCCCTTGCGCCCCGTCGCGCGCTCGGGGATGGTCGCGGCCTCAGTGTTTTCGGGGGTTCCCATGCGTCGTCTGCTCGTTTCGTCCGCCGCTGTCCTGGCCCTGATGGCGGGGGCTTCCGCTGCGGCGGCGCAGGATCCTCATGCCGGTCATGCCGGGCATGCGGCCCCGGCGGCGGCGACGCAGAGCGAGGATGCGCGGCTGGCGGCGTTTTTTGAGCAGGCGTTTCAGGAGCGGATCGCCCTGTCGCCGCAGCAGATGACCTCGCTGGGGCTGAAGACCGACTACGACAAGCTGGATGACAATACCGATGCGGCAGCCGCGCGGTCGCTGGCACTGGCCGAGCGGCAGTTGCTGCAACTGAACGACCAGTTCAATCCGCGGACCCTGAGCGCGGACAGCCGGCTGTCCTGGCGGCTGTTCGAATACGGGGTGGAGCAGGCGCGTCTGTCGAACCGCTGGCGCGGCTGGGGCTATCAGTTCGCGGCCAACGGCAATCCGACCACGGGCCTGCCGGTGTTCATGATCAACAACCACCGCGTCACCAGCGTGTCGGACGCCGAGGCCTATGTGGCGCGGCTGATCGAGGCCGAGCGGGTGATGGGCGAGATTTCGGCGACCCTGAGGGCGCGGGCGGCGACGGGGGTGATCTCGCCGGTGTTCGTGTTCGCGCCGACGATCGCCAATACGGGCGCGATCATCGCAGGCGCGCCTTTCGATGACGGGGCCGACAATCCGGTCTGGGCCGATTTCCAGCGGAAAGTGGGCGCACTGGAGGCTGATGCTGCGACGAAGGAACGGCTGCTGGCCGAGGGCCGGGCGGCGCTGACGGGGCCCTGGCGGCGCGGCTATGAGGGGGTGCTGACGGCCCTGGGCGAAGTGGGAGCGCAGGCCGGGGCGATGCCGGACAATGCGGGCGGGGTCTGGCGGCTGCCCGAGGGCGAGGCCTTCTACAATGCCCGCCTGCAGCTCTCGACCACCACAGACCTGACGGCGGACCAGATCCACGAGATCGGCCTGGCCGAGGTGGCGCGGCTGCAGGGCGAGATGCAGACCATCATGACCCGGGTCGGCTTCACCGGCTCGCTGCAGGAGATGTTCGCCTATCTGAAGACCGATCCGCGCTTCCAGTATCCGAACACGCCGGAGGGCAAGGAGGCGTATCTGACCGACGCCCGGGCCTTCGTCGCCCAGGTGATGGCGGCGGCCCCGCAGTGGTTCAGCGACCTGCCGGAATCGGCGCTGGAGGTGCGGGCGGTGGAGCCCTGGCGGGAGGCCACGGCCTCGATCGCCTTCTATAATTCGCCCGCGCCGGACGGGTCGCGGCCCGGCATCTACTACGTCAATCTGTCGGACATGACCCAGGTGTTGAAGCCCCAGATCGAGGGGATCAGCTATCACGAGGGCGCGCCGGGCCACCATTTCCAGATCGCCTGGGCCCAGGAGATGGAGGGGCTGCCGCGCTTCCGCCGGTTCGGGGGTTACGGGGCCTATGCCGAGGGCTGGGGGCTGTATGCCGAGCGGCTGGGCAAGGAGATGGGCTTCTATGAGGACCCGTATTCCGACTTCGGGCGGCTTTCGACCGAGCTGTGGCGGGCGGTGCGGCTGGTGACTGATACGGGGCTGCACGCCAAACGCTGGAGCCGCGAACAGGCGATCGACTATTTCCGGCGGAATTCGCTGCTCAGCGAGCGCGACATCGTCAAGGAGGTCGAGCGCTATCTGACCAATCCGGGGCAGGCGACCAGTTACAAGATCGGCGAGCTGAAGATCATGGAACTGCGGGCGCGGGCGCAGGCGGCGCTGGGTGACCGGTTCGACATCCGCAACTTCCATGCCGTGGTGCTGGGCTCGGGTTCGGTGCCGCTGGATGTGCTGGAGGACCAGGTCGACGCCTGGATCGAGGGCGGCGGTGGCGCGCCGGACTGAGACCGCCCCGTGCCGGCGCGGCCGATCGCCGCGTTGGCGGAACCGGTGCGGCACCCTAGCTGTAACTCTGGACTGAACAGGAGACACCGATGCCGCTGCTGATGTGCCCCAATGACAATGCCGCCATGCAGACGCTGGAACGGGGTGGCGTACAGTTCGACATGTGCCCCAGCTGCCGCGGGGTCTGGCTGGATCGCGGCGAACTGGAGAAGCTGATGGACTCGGCGATGCAGGACGGCCGGGCGTCTGCGCCCCAGGCCGCACCGGCACCGCAGGCCCAGCCCTATCCGCCGCAACAGCCGCCGCAGCAGCCCTGGGGTGGGCAGCCGGCCTATCGCGATGAGCGCTATCGCAGCCGCGATGACGATGACTACCGCTACAAGAAAAAGAAGCGCGACAGCATCTTCGACATCTTCGACTGATCAGGCGGCGTCGTCCCGGAGCGCCGCGGCGCGGTGCTCGGAGTGACCGGAAACCGTTGCCGTATCAGGCCGCCAGACCAGCGGCCTGCATCAGGCTCTTCAGCGGGACGAGGGTCTCCGGCGCGGCCGTCAGAGCGGCGCGGCATTCGGGCGCGCGGAACAGTTTGATCGCCTCGACCCTGGCGCGGTCGGCGGCGGGGCCCAGCGGTGCGGTCTCGCCGGCTGCGAGCCGCAGCAAGACAGGCAATTTCTGCATCAGGGGCGCCGACGAGCGGGCCACCAGGGTGACGATCCTTGCCTCGGCCTCGACGGTACCTCCGACCCTGCCGATAACCGCATTGATTTCCTGATCGTCGCGCTCCGTCAGACCGCTGGCCCGGACCGCACGCTGGAGCTTGGCCAGCGCACCCAGCTTCTGACCGGAGGTCTGGCTGGCGGATGCGGCGCGCAGCTCGCTCTCGAACCGCAGGGAGCCCACGCAGGCCGAAAGCCAGCCGGCGGCGGAGCGTTTGTTGGCGGCCCCGGTGACGTTTTCGCATAGCCGGGTCAGGGCCTCGGCCTCACCCAGGACGGTGTTGCAGGGCTTGACGTAGGCGGAAACGAAATCGGCGGTGACAATGGCCTTGGAACGTTCATTGAAGGCGGTATGCACCTCTTCAGGGGTCAGCAGTCGCCCGGCGGTCATGGTCAGGGCCGTCGCCAGGCTGCGCAGGATGTCGATCTCGCCGGTGGCATCGCTGGGGCGCAGACGGCGTGGGCTCATCAGCTCCCGGAGGATCATCCGGGCCAGGGCGGCAGAGAGCAGTGGAAACTGACCGGCCTCCAGCCGGGCGCTGAGACGCGCGGCGGGGCCATCAATGGCCGGTATCTGCAGCGCCAGGCGGGAACTCTGCGAGGTCAGGGCCTTGATCTCGCTCGGTGCCACCATCCGGACCACGGCGGCCAGCGAAGCGCCCTGGTCGAGGGAGGGGCCCAGTACATCGGCCATAAAGGTCCGGAGCCCGACCATCTCGCACAGCAGTTGTTCGATCTGCACCATGATCATGGCATGGGGCGCGCCCTCCGGCGGTGCCTCGTCCGCCAGGTCCATCAGCCGGTTGAGGCGGGCGCGTCCACCGCGCACGTCCTGCAAGGCACCGCAAACAACACCGGCCATGATGAAGGCCCGCTCCGGCTGGCCGGCCATCCTGTGGGCGATATCAGCGATCGAACAATCCTCAAGGCTCGGGAACAGGTTGCGACGCCCGGCGATGACGAGGCGTTCGAGGGCCTGGTCGGCCAGTTTCTGGTAGTAGCGAACGAGTTGATGGACCGTCTGTCCCCCGTTCTGGCTCTCGGGCACGGCGACTTTCTGGATGGCATGCTGAAGCTCGACACCCGAGGCTTCCAGCTTTTCGGCCAGATCAGGGCGGTGCAGCAGTTCGAAAGCCGTAACGCCCTGGCGTGCCAGCCAATCCTCCAGCACCCGGCCGATCGTCTCGCGCGCTTGGGGGGCGTAGAAATCCTGCGGCGCCGAGCAGCGCGGCCCGGCCGCTTGAGCGGTTACGCGCCGCTTGCGTCGGACCTCGGGTGCCCCGCGCGTCAGCACGGTCACGCTGTTGAATAACATGGTGTCCAGGTCGAGGGTTTCCCTGGTCACACGGACAGCGACAGCACTGTGGTCAGCCAGTACATCCTCGGCGGTCCGCACGGCCACGGCGCGGTCCTCGGTCGCCATGTGGAGGCTCCAGGCTGCCGGCGCGGACTTGCGGATATAGAGTTCGTAGTGGACGGGGCCGACCATCAGGACACTCACACGGTGAACCGACAGCATGGCACCAAGGCTTTAAGCTTGCGTTTCGTTGTGAATTAAGGCGGCGCAGCCCATGTTTTACGCCGTAATCTCTCCACGATGTTCTACAACGGTACCGCTTGCCGCGCGTTGAGTTGGCGAACGAACCGTCTGCAAGGAGCCTGACTTGGCCAACATCACCCTGGTCGATGACGACGAGAACATCGTCGCCTCCGTCTCACTGGCGCTGGAAAGCCATGGCCACAAGGTCACGGCCTGGCACGACGGGGCTTCGGGCCTTGAGGCGCTTGAAGCCAGTCCGCCCGATCTGGTCATCCTCGATGTGAAGATGCCGCGCATGGACGGGATGGAGGTGCTGCGCCGCCTGCGCCAGACCTCGCAGATCCCGGTCATCATGCTGACGTCCAAGGACGAGGAGATCGACGAGATCCTCGGCTTCAACCTCGGTGCCGACGACTATATCCACAAGCCGTTCAGCCAGCGTCTGCTGATCGAGCGGGTCAAGGCCCTGCTGCGCCGGACCGGTGCCGACGGGGCCGAGCCCGAGCCCTCGGGCGAAGGCTCCACCAAGGCGATCCGGCGCGGCAAGTTGTCGATGGACCCGGCCCGCCACGAGAGCACCTGGGAAGGCCGGCCGGTCAAGCTGACCGTAACCGAATTCCTGCTGCTGCAGGCCCTGGCCCAGCGGCCCGGCTTCGTGAAGAGCCGCGACAATCTGATGGACGCCGCCTACGACGATCAGGTCTATGTCGATGACCGCACCATCGACAGCCACGTCAAACGTATGCGGAAGAAGTTCCGGGTGGTCGACCCCGAGTTCGACGCCATCGAGACCCTGTATGGCGTTGGATACCGCTACCGCGAAAGCTGATCCGCCGCTCCCGCCGGGAGAGGTTGAACCGCGCCGTCGCCTGAAACGCTTCAGCGGATCGCGGCTGGGCGGGCTGATCCTTGCGCTGAACCTGCTCAGCCTGCTTATCCTGTTCGTCGGGGCCCTGCTGCTCAACGAATGGCAGCGGGGGTTGATCGAAGCGCGGCAGCAAACCCTGAAGGCCCAGGGGGAACTGCTGGTCACCGTGCTGGGCAATGAGGAAATCACCCGGGGCGATCCACAGCCGGCGCTGGATCCGTTCAAGGCGGGTGAGCTGCTGATCGACAACTTCATTCCCGAAGGGCAACGGGCGCGACTGTTCGACATCGACGGCCTGCTGGTCGCCGACAGCTATGCTGTGACCGAGGTGATCCCGGGGCAGCCCCTGCCCCCGGCCCTGCCCGCCGGCACGGCCCCGCCCGCGCCTGATCCCGATTCGGCGAACCGCGATGCGGCGGGGCTCGAGCGCGCCCGCGCCGCCCTCGCGGCCGAGGTTGAAGCGGCGTTGGACGGCGAGCCGCAGGCGACCTTGCGGCTTTCTGAAAGCGGCGACCGGGTGGTGTCCGTTTCCATCCCTGTGCGGCATGTGCAGCAGGTTCTGGGCGTGCTGACGCTGGAGGCCGGCGACGTCGACAAGACCCTGTCCGCCCAGCGCCGGGCCCTGATGCCTTTTGCCCTTGTCGCGTTGGCGGTGAACCTGCTGGGGTCGTTGCTGATGCACCTGTTCGTGGCGCGGCCGGTGATGCGGCTGTCGGCGGCGGCGGACGAGGTGCGGCTGCAAAGGGCGCGGGCCATCTCCCTGCCCGATCTGGAGAGCCGCAAGGACGAGATCGGCGATCTGGCGCGGTCGCTGGAGACCATGACCGAGACCCTGTCGGACCGGATGGACGCCATCGAGGCCTTCGCCGCCGATGTCTCGCACGAGATCAAGAACCCGCTGACCTCGATCCGCTCGGCACTGGAGACCCTGCCGCTGGTCAAGACGGCGGCGCAGCGTGAGACGCTGACCAATCTGCTGCAACAGGATGTGCGCCGTCTGGACCGGCTGATCACCGACATCTCCAATGCCTCGCGGCTGGACGCCGAGTTGAACCGCGACCGGCCGCGCGCCATCGACCTGACCCAGCTGCTGACCGAGATCGTCGGCGTCTATGAGGCAGGGGTGAAGCCGGGCGAGGCCCATGTGACCTTTGCGGTCCCCGGCGGGGATCGCGTCCAGATCATGGGCCGCGACGGACCACTGGGGCAGGTGTTCCGCAACCTGATCGACAATGCCCGCTCGTTCAGCCCGCCCGGGGGGACGGTGCGGCTGTCGCTGGGCCGCGACGACATCGACCCGCATCGGCCGATCCGGGTGCGGATCGACGATGACGGCCCGGGGATTCCGCCGGAGAATCTGGAGACGGTGTTCGAGCGGTTCTATACGGCCCGGCCGAGGGGCACCGCCTTCGGAGCCAATTCCGGGCTGGGCCTGTCGATCGTGCGCCAGATCGTCGAGGCGCACGGCGGGCGGGTGACGGCCGCCAATCGGGCCGACGCCGACGGGGGTGTCGTCGGGGCCCGCTTCGAGGTCGCCCTGCCCACAGTGCCGGCCTCCGGCCGCCGGACATGACCCCCGCCCAGCCGGTTCATGCCACCGCCGTGGCGCAATGGGTCCCGGGGTCCGGCTGGCGCGCCATCCTGATCAGCGGCCCCTCCGGTGCAGGCAAGAGCGACCTGGCCTTGCGGCTGATCGGGCGGGGCTGGCGGCTGGTGGCCGATGACTATGTCCATGTCTTCGCCTCGGGCGAGGCGCTCCATGCCGTCGCCCCGGAGACGATCGCCGGGCGGATCGAGGTGCGCGGGGTCGGGATTACCGGAGCCGGTGCCCGTGGCGTCGCGCGGCTGGTTCTCGCCGTTGATCTGGGTGGACCGGCCCCGGAACGGCTGCCGGATCCGGATTCGCGGATGCTCGCGGGCCGGGCCTTGCCACGGCTGCGGCTGACAGGATTCGAGGCCTCGGCGGTCGAAAAGGTCGCGGCGGCCATTGCCGCGCTTTAACCGGGCGCGGACTTGGGCTATTCCGCCCGGCTTGCGGTCGCCCCGACAGGGACCGGACGCGGGGCGAATTTTGGGGCGCGAGCTTTGGTAATGCCTTCATGATCGGGCTGGTGATTGTCACTCACGGGGGGCTGGCCTCCGAGTTTCTCGCCGCCATGGAGCATGTGGTGGGGCCCCAGCGCGGGGTCGCGGCCATCTGTATCGGGCCCGAGGACGACATGGAGCGGCGTCGCCGCGACATCGTCGATGCCGCTGCTGCGGTCAATGACGGAGACGGCGTCATCCTGCTGACCGACATGTTCGGGGGCACGCCGTCCAACCTGGCCATATCGGTGATGGAAGAGACCGGCGCCGAGGTCATTGCCGGGCTGAACCTGCCCATGCTGATCAAACTGGCCAGTGTGCGCGGCCGCGAGCCGCTGGAGGCCTGCGTCGCCCACGCCCAGGAC
>CANMXH010000095.1 GCA_947501315.1 Caulobacteraceae bacterium
GATGGCTTCAATCCGTAATGATCCCGGGGTAGAGAGAGACAACAACCCAGCGTGGAGTATCCGGAATGCGTTTCGGCAAATGGCTGCTCGGCGCTTTGGCCGCTCTCGTCATGATGCCGCAAGCGGCCCATGCGGAATGGCGGCGAGCCGAAACCCGGCACTTCATCGTTTACAGTGACGGGCCCGAGCGAGGACTGCGCGACTATGCCATCAGGCTGGAGCGGTTCGACGCCCTGATGAGAGGCCGGTTCGGACTGCCGCCAATGGAGGCGGGACGGAAGCTGCCGGTCTATCTGGTCGGGGGCTTCAGCGCCCTGCGGGAAGTCAGGCCCAACGTTGCCACCGGCACAGGCGGCTTCTATTCGGCGAGCGATCGCGACGTCTACGCGGTGTTGCAGCGGGGGATCGACGATGACGTCCTCCTGCACGAGTACGCCCACCATTTCATGTACCAGAATTTCCCGGGATTCTATCCGGGCTGGTTCACCGAGGGCTTCGCCGAATTCTTCATGACGGCCAGTGTCAACGAGCGCGGCAGGGCGACCATCGGTGACCGCAACCGGGGAAGACAGGCACAACTCCTCAGCGAAGCCTGGCTGCCGATGGACCAGCTGCTGGTCCGCAGACCACTGGATTTCCGCAATCGCGAAGGGCGTCAGGCCTTTTATGCCCAGTCGTGGCTCCTGACCCACTACATGCTTCAGGACGGCGACCGGCGCCTGCGACTGGATGCCTATCTTCAGGCAACAGCGCGTGGACAGGACCCCATTGAAGCCTTGCAGGCCCATTTCGGCCAGACACCGGCGCAGCTGACCCAGGCGCTCCGTGACTATCTGAACGGCACCATTCCGTTCATCGAATTGCAAACGCCGACGATGTCCCCATCAGTCCAGATCTCGTCCCTGCCCGCCAGCGCGGATGCGCTACTGCTGACCGGTCTGAACCTGCGCTATCCGCAGGACGAAGCGCTGCAGACGCGGTTGCTCGCGGACGTGAGGTCGGCCGCTGCAGACTGGCCGCAGGACCCGCTGGCGCTGACCGCTCTTGCACAGGCAGAACTCGCCTGGGGCGATGCGGCGAAGGGTGAGGCGGCTCTGGCGAGAGTGCTGGAGACCGACCCTGCGAACGTGGAGGCTCTGCGGCTTCTGGCTGAGGCCCGCATGAAGGCCGGCGATGATGCAGGCGATCCCGAACGCCGTGTCACCCTGTACCGTCAGGCACGCGCCTTCCTGGCCCGCGCCATCGCGGCTGATCCCTCGGACTATCGTCTGTTTGCCGCCCTTGGCCGCAGCCGCCGCGGCTTCCCCGGATACCCCGACGATAATGACCTGGAGACCTGGAGGCTGGCGGCATCCCTAGCGCCGCAGGTCATGTCGATACGGGGCGAAGCCGGCAGCGTGATGTTCCAGCGGGGCCGGCTCGACGAGGCTGAGGTGCTGTTGTCGCCGGTCGCAAACAATCCGCACGGCGGCGGAAACGCCGAGCAGGCGCGAGAGCTGTTGGCCCGTATCGCGCAAAGGCGCGCGACCCCCGCGACCTGATTTTCCGGTGGCTGCATCCAGTTCGAACCTCCGGCGCGGCGTCGCATTTGCTAGTCATGGGCCAAGGGACGCGTCATGGTCCCGAAGCGGGACGACCGGAGCAAAAGGCCCCATGTTCGAATTCGGCCGGGATCTGAGAAAGCTGTTCGAAAAGGCTCGCGAGAGCGAGGACCTCGGCTGGCTGGAGCTCGTCGGGGCGGACCTGGTCGCCAATGAGGCGCAGTCCATGTGCATCGAGGCCGGTCGGGTGTCCTGTACCCAGCCCTTCGACAGCTGGATGCGGGCTTCGGCCCTGTGGCGCGAGCACGCCCGCCGGACCGGGCACCGGGCAAGCCTTGACCGGGCTGCGGCCGCGGCCTCGGATGCGGCGCGGCACACGGCCACACCCGATCAGACGGCGATGGCGGCGCTCGAGTCAGGCGAGATTCACCTGCTGCGCTTTGACCTGTTCGGCGGGCCTGAAAAACTGAATGCGGCCGTGGCCGACGTACAATCACTGACAGCGGACCGTCCGGCGACCCGCTCGGCGGCCGCAGCCCTGCACGCCCGGCTGTCCGCGCGGCGGGCCAGGCTTTCAGGCGAGCCGGCCGCCATGCTGGACGCGGCCGCCCTGCTGGACGCTGCCCTGCACGGGGCCAAGGGCCTGCCACCGACCGTCAGCGATGATCTGCGGCTGGACCGGGCGGCGCTCGGGCTCGAAGCCGGGGTGGCGCGGCGCGACGGGCGACTGCTGGATCAGGCCGGCCGCGATCTGCGGATGCTGGTCGAGTCTGCCTCGCCGGACTACCGGCCGCTGACCCGCGCCCGCGCCCTGGCCCTTGCCGGTGCCGGGCTGATGGCCCTGGCGCGGCTGGCGAAGGACGAGGCTGCTACCGTTCAGGGTCAGGCCCTGTTCGCCGCCGCCGCCGACCAGTTCACCCCCGACCACAGCCCGCTGGACTGGGTGGCCGTGCAGCTGGCCCCGGGCGACACCGAGACGCCTCTGGCAAGGCTGTCGGAAGCCGAAAGCCTGACCCGCGAACCGGGATTGATCCTCGGTGCCCTGACGCGGGAACGCCGGCTGGCGGCCGAGACGGCCCTGGCCGAGGCCATGGGCGATGTCGTGGGTCTGACCGGGCTGGAGGCCGTCGTCCGGCGCAGCCTCATCCAGTCCGCCGGCGCCCAGCCGCTGGAATGGGTCGCCGACCAGATCGGCATGGCGCATCTGGCCCTGGCCAAGGCCCGGCTGACCGGTTGCGAACCCCGCGCGGTCGGCATGATGCTGGCCGAAGCCATGGAGACCGCTCGCGAATGGGGTGCCCCGGCGCTGGTTCAGCGGGCGATGCTGGCTATGCCTGAAGCGGCCCGCACTTAGAGCGTCAACCGATCCCACCTAGACGTTAGGGGTCGGGATTCATCGTAATCTCGACTTCCCGGCAGTTGTGGCTGACCATCACATACACGCAGCTGTAGGAACCGTCGGCATAAACCGTGCATACCGGGACGTACTTGGTGTCACAAACCGTCGCGGTCGGGGGTGCCTGTTGGGCATTGGACGGGATCGCCGCAAATGCCGCCACTGCGAAACAGAGTCCCGCGAGTCCTCCAGAAATCAACTTCATGGTCGCCTCCCTGATTAACACATCGTTAACCATCTCAGCTGGACCTCGATTCCCGCTTAGGTCAATATCATTTTTATTTAAAATTGTATATTTCGGCCGTTGCGAGACATTGCTTAGCCCCTCGTTAACCGATCGCGCCCATTCTCAGTGCACAACCAGGAGATAAGTCGATGCTTGCCGCACTCGTCACGACGTTGATCGCCTTTGGTGACCCCTCATCGGTGGCCGCTCTCCCCGCAGATGCGCGAGCGACTGTAGGAAGCACGGACTACTTCGTGAGTAAGGAAGCGGCCGAACTTGAGCGCGATCTCCGCAACAGCTTCAATCTCACCGACCGCAACAGCGACGGTAGTATTGACGCGAGCGAAGCGCCGATCGCTGAGCGAGGGCAGACCAACGCAAACGGCGATCGCATAGCAGAGGAAGCCGGCAACGCTTTGTGGATCAGACTCATGGACACGGACGGCGACACCGTTGTTGATTGGCCGGAGATGCGGGCGTACTTGCTTCCCCGACTTGAACGCGCCAACGGCCTCTGACCCGCCTCAGCCCCCCAGCGCCACAAACCCACCGTTGCCGAACCCGGGCTTGCCGTAGCGCATCGGCTGGCCGTCTTCAGCCATGACGCGGCCACCGGCGGCTTCCAGCACAGCCTGGCCCGCCGCCGTGTCCCATTCCGAGGTCGGGCCGGTGCGCGGATAGGCGTCGAAACGCCCCTCGGCGATCAGGCAGAATTTCAACGAGGAATCCATGCCCTGCCACTGGACGCAGCCGTGGCGAGAGGCGAGTCGCCCGGCCTCGGCGTCGGTCATGGAGTGGCTCATGACAGCGAGGGGCGACGTGGGCCGGTTGCGCACCTTGATGGCCTGCCAGACATCGCCGAACCGGCGACGGAAGGCCCCGCCGCCGGGCGCGGCGCTGCGCCAGGTCGTGGCGGTCGCGGGCGCCGTGACGACACCGGCGACCGGCGATCCCTTGTGAATCAGGGCGATGTTGACGGTGAAGGCTTCCCGGCCCTCGACGAAGCCGCGGGTGCCGTCCAGCGGATCGATCAGCCAGAACCAGTCATTGGCTGAGGCGGGCGCGCCGTCGGCGGCGACGGCTTCCTCGGCCACGGTCTGGACGCCGGGATAGAGGGTCGCCAGCCGCGCGAGGATCAGGGCTTCGGCCTCCTGGTCGGCGCGGGTGACCGGGCTGTCGTCGGCCTTGGACTCCGCCACCACGCCGGTGCGCCAGTAGGGAAGGATGACCCGGGCGGCGTCCTCGGCGATGTCCGCAAGCGCCTCGGTCAGGGTGCCGGACGCGAGGTCGGCGATCAGTCGTTTACTCATGACCGTCCGATTAGAGCATCAGACCGGTTTCGCGAACCGGCAAATCAGGTCAGCGTCCCGCCCGTTCCTGACTGTTGCGCGCAAGGCCCTATGACTGACACCGCCCCCGCCACTCCCCTTCCCGACGGCTCTTCACTTCCCGACGGCCAGGCGCTGGCGGCCCTGGTCGCCGGCAAGCTGTGTCATGACTTCATCAGCCCGGCGGGCGCGATCAGCTCGGGTCTTGATCTTCTCAAGGATCCCACGGCCCAGGACATGCGCGACGACGCCATGAGCCTGATCGAGGCCAGTGCGAGGAAGATGGTGGCCCTGGTCGCCTTCGCCCGCGTGGCCTTCGGTGCTGCGACCTCGGCCGAGCGATTCCAGGGCACCGAGCTTGGGGAGCTGGTGTCCGGCCTGACCGAGGGCGGACGGGCATCGCTGACATGGGCGGTCGCGGACACGACCTGGTCCAAGGCCCAGTCGCGGGCGCTGGTGAACCTCGGATATCTGACCATGGCCGCGCTGCCTTCGGGCGGGGTGGCGACCATCTCGACACGAACCGACGAGACCGGACTGGTCATAGAAGGCCGCGCAGAAGGTGCCCGCGCCCGCCTGAAAGGCGAGGCCATCGCGGGACTGGCGGGGCAGCCCCTGACGGAAGGCCTGCCCGGCCAATGGATCCAGCCCTACTGGCTGTGGCTGACGGCCCATGACGCCGGTGGATCCCTGGACGTCCACGTCGAGGAGGGATGCGTCACCCTTTCCATCCACATGCCAAACTGACACTCGGGCGGCTTTCCCAAGGAGTCATTAACCGACCCAAGTGATGATATACCTCATGCACACGCGCGCGTTGTGTCATGTATTCTCGGAATTCGGATCTTGACCCCCAGAACCTGTCTCATCGTCGACGACAGCCGGATCATCCGCAAGGTTGCGCGCCGGATTGTCGAGGGACTCGGCTTCGAGGTCGATGAGGCCGCCGACGGGGCTGAGGCCCTCGCCTTCTGCAGCGGCTTGATGCCGGAAGTCATCCTGCTGGACTGGTCGATGCCGGTGATGGACGGCATGACCTTCCTGCGCCGGCTGCGCGCCCTGCCCGGCGGCATGGCTCCCAAGGTCCTGTTCTGCACCATCGAGACCCGCGCCGAACGCATCGCCGAGGCCCTGTCGGCCGGGGCCGACGACTATGTGATGAAGCCGTTCGACGGCGAGATCCTGACTTCGAAACTCGCTGAAGTGGGGGTCGTCTGACCCCATGAGCCCCGAGGACTTCGATCGTCTGCAGTCGCTGATGACGTCACGCACGGGATTCCGGCTGACGCGCGACCGGATGAAGCTGGCCGAGCACCGCCTCGGGCCGGTGGCGCGGCGCGAAGGGTTCGAAACCGTCGACGCCATGCTGGCGGCTCTCTGGGCCAAGCCGGTCGCCAGCCTCGGCTGGGCCGTGATCGAGACCCTGCTGAATCCCGAAACCTGGTTCCGCCGCGACCGGGTCAGCTTCGACACCTTCGGCAAGGAACTGCTGCCGGCCCTCTCCAGGGCGCGGGGGGGACAGCCGATCAAGGTCTGGTCGGCCGGCTGTTCAACTGGCCAGGAGGCCTGGTCCCTGGCCATCGCCGCCCAGGAGGCGGGGGTCGCGGTCGAGATCGTCGCTACCGATCTTTCCCAGCGTGCGCTGGAGAAGGCCCGTTCGGGTGCCTACACCGGCTTTGAAATCCAGCGCGGCCTCAGGGCCGAGACCATGCTGCGCTGGTTCGACCAGGCCGACGATGCCTGGATCGCCCGGGCCGAGCTGCGCGCCATGGTCCATTTCGCCCGTGCCAATCTAAGCGACGCGCCCACAGACTCCCATCGCTTCGACATCATCTTCTGTCGTCATGTACTCAGCGACGTCGAACCGGCCCGGCGCGGCCCGATGCTGGACAATCTGGAGCGGCGGCTGGTCGATGATGGCTGCCTCTTCCTCGGCCTCAACGAGCTGCCGGAGAACGACACCATCGCCTTCCGCCCGGTCGCCGGCCGCAAGGGCCTGTTCGTCAAATCGCCGGCAGCACTGAGGCGGGTGGCATAGGGCTTCGCGCCGGGGCCAGGATCGCCTAGCCTGACCCTTCAACGGGGGGATGGATCATGCGGGTGCTCTGGCTGGTCGGCTCATTGGCTCTGGCGCTGCTGATCGCGGTGCTGACCCTGCAGGTCCCCGCGCCCGTCGGGGCCGGGGCCCCCGCCACAGCCTTCTCGACCGAACGCGCCATGGTCGACATCCGCGAGATCGCCCAGCGCCCGCATCCCGTCGGCTCGGCCGATCATGCGCGGGTCCGGGCCGTGCTCCTGCAACGGATGGCCGAACTCGGCCTGCAGACCTCGACCCAGGCCGGAGCCCTGTCGCCCAAGGCGGCGCAACGGCTCGAGCGCGAGGGCGGTTCGGCGCACGGTATCGAACTGACCAATCTGGTCGGTGTCCTGCCCGGGCGGGATCCGCGCCTGCCGGCGGTCGCCCTGATGGCCCACTATGACACCGTGCCCGACTCAGCCGGGGCAGCGGACGACAGCACCGGCCTCGCCGCCATCCTCGAGGCTGTCCGGGCCATCCGCGCCCGAGGGCCGGCCGACCGGACCCTGGTCGTCATCCTGACCGACGGCGAGGAGCTGAACCTCGACGGTGCCCGCGCCTTCTGGGGTGGCCATCCCCTGCGCGACCGCATCGGGGCGGTGGTCAATCTGGAGGCGCGCGGCGGCGGTGGCCGGGCCATGATGTTCGAGACCGGGCGCGGCAATGCCGAAACCATCGCCCTGTTCGCCCGCGCGGGTGCCCGCGCCACGGGCGGCGTCTCGTCCAACTCGCTGGCGGTCTTCGTCTATGAGGCCATGCCCAACGGCACCGACTTCACCATTCCGAAGGCGCGCGGCGTTCAGGGAGTCAACCTCGCCTTCATCGGCCGCCCGGAACAGTATCACGCCGCCGTCTCGACCGCAGACGCGCTCGATCAGGGCAGCGTCCAGCATATCGGCTCCCAGGCGCTGGAGACGGCCGATGCCCTGCTGCGGGCCCCGGCCCTGCCCGCGGCGACGGCCAATGTCGTCTATGCCGACCTGTTCGGCCGCGTCATCATCGGCCATCCGCCGGTGATGGGATGGGCCTTGCTGGGGCTGGCCTTCCTCGGCCTCGGTCTCGCTGTCTGGCGCGCGCGGGCCCGGGCCGGACTGACCTTCGCCGACGCCGGGCGCGGCATGGTCGACGGCCTGTGGTTCCTGTCGACGGGCCTGGTCCTGACCCAGTTCGTGCGGGTTCTGGCCGGGCCGATGTCAGGCCGGGCCGACAGCGCCGACGCCTATTACACCCTGCTGGCCCGGCTGCCGTGGATGGAGGCGGGCGCCGCCCTGACCGTGCTGGCCGTGGCCCTCGTCCTGTTCGGAGGACGGACCCGGCTGGATCGCCGGATCGTCGCCGGGGCCATAGCGGTCGCCGCTGTCACAGCCCTGGTCCTCGGTGGGCTGAACACCATCGTCATCGGCGCTGCCGTCATCGCCGTCGGCCTGTCGCTCTTCCCCGGCCTGGCATCCCACTCCACCTGGGGCGGCTGGACGGGCCTGATCGGCCTGATCCTGATCCTCGGGATGGTGGCGCAGGCGCTCGCGCCCGAGGCCGCCTTCCTGTTCGTCTGGACCGGGCTGCTGGCCGCCGTCGCCGCCGCGCTGGCCGCCTTGCTCGACCCGTCACTGACCCGCACGCAGTCGCTGGCACCGGCGACGTTCGCCGCCGTGCTGGGCGGGGGCTGGATCATGGCCCAGGCCCACGGCGTCTTCCTCGGCGTCGGCATGGACCTGCCCGGCGTGCTGGTCCTGCTGGGCCTGCTGGTGCTGATGCTGATCCGGCCAC
>CANMXH010000096.1 GCA_947501315.1 Caulobacteraceae bacterium
CATCGAAGGCGATCTGCGCGGCGGGGGCCGGCATCAGCTGAACCCGGCCGGTTCGACGCCCTTCGCCTGGCCGTCAGGGCCGACCACGATCTTCTCGACGCGGAGCTGGGCGGCCTTGAGCCGGTTCTCGCAATGCGCCTTGAGCCGCGCACCCTCTTCATAGAGGGCGATGGACTCCTCAAGCGGGGCCTGGCCGGACTCGAGCTTGGACACGATGGCCTCGAGACGCTGGAGGGCGTCCTCGAAGCTGAGGTCGGCGGGGATGGGGGCTGTTTCGGTCATCACGCCCGACCCTAGAGGGGGCAGAGGCGGGCCTCAAGCGGAGACCGGGGTCCGGCGGGTCAATTGCAGGGGCCGGCGGAGCGTCAGAGCCGGGAGGTTCATCACAAAGGACACGAAGGAATTCACAAAGGGCATCACGGGACCGGCGATGTGTCGGGACTTGGAGTCGTCTTCAACATCGGCTTGAATCGCGGCTTACGCCGCATTTGGTCAAAGGCCGAGGCGCAGTCCCTGTCAACCGCACCGGACCCTTGGTGTCCTTTGTGAATTCCTTCGTGTCCTTCGTGATGAACCTGCTCTGGCGGGAGCAGGCGCGTCCGCTCAGGGGGCGGGCGCGCGGCGGGCGGAGAGGATGCGGATGCGGGGGTCGAGCATCTGGCCGCGCATGAAGCCCTCGCCCTCGGTGGGGGATTTGGGGGCGGTGAGGATGGCGCGGACGACGTCCATGCCCTCAATCACGCGACCGAAGACGGCGAAGCCCGGATCGCCCGGCGCGGCCCGGCCGGCGTCGAAGCCGGGCAGATTGCCGACGATGATGAAGAAGTCGCCGTCGGCCGTTCCCGGATCGAACCGCGCCATGGACAGGGCCCCGTTGATGTGGCGCAGGCCGGTCTGGCTGGTCGGCTCATGGGCGATCGGCGGCAGGATGCGGTCGGGGGCGTTGGCGGTCCCGCCCTGGACCACCCCTGTCCCGGCACCCAGCTCCATGCCGCGGTAGAAGTCGGTCCCGTTGAACCGGCCCTCGTCGACATAGCGGAGGAAGTTGGCGGCAGTGATCGGAGCGCGGGGATCGGTCTCGACAAAGATGGATCCGGCGCTGGTCTCGAGGATCACCCGGACGGCGACGGCTGGCGCCGGCGGAACATCCTGGGCGAGGACGGGGGCCGACAGGGCGGCCGCGAGGCAGAGGACGAGCGAGACCAGGGACCGTCGGTTCATCGTCCTGTCCTTTCCGTGTCACCGAACCCTAGAGGCGGCGACCGGTTGCTTCAACGGAGAAGCGTCAATCGACGATGAACAGCCGGCAGCCCGCGCGCGTGGACGAGCGATGCGCCGCGTCGCCGAAATCCGAGACCTGATAGCTCATGCCGGCGGTCAGTTTGAATGTGCGGCCGTCCCGGAGCTCGGTCTCCAGTTCGCCGTCCAGAACGAGGAGCACATGGCCACGGTCGCACCAGTGGTCGGCGAGATAGCCTGGCGTGTACTCCACCATCCTCACGCGGAGGTCGCCCGAGGAAAAGGTGCGCCAGAGAGCCATCCCGGTTTCGCCCGGATGTTCCGTCGTTGGCACGGCTGACCACTCGGCGATGGTGAAGGCGAGATCGGGCAGTTTCATGCGCCCGTCAGCGCTTCTCGTAGCGGCGCTGGGACCAGTATTTGAAGCCCTGGTTGTGGACCAGCGACCAGCCGTCCGCGCGCAGGCGGCGGCCGACCATGTGGTTGAAATAGCCGTGGGCGAGCACCAGCACGTCCTGACCGCTTTCGGCGCGGGTGATCAGGGCCTGGGCCGCCTTTTCGGCGCGGCACTCGGCCTCGCGCCGGCTCTCCTGACCCTCGTGATGATTGAAGACATGCCACCAGAAGCGGGCGACGGCACCCCAGTATTTGGGCGGCAGTTTGAACCAGGCGGGGAAATGTGGCGGCGGCAGGGGGGCCTCGATGAACAGGGCGTCCGACATGACCTCCCGGCCAGCGCAGATGGCGGCGGCGGTCTCCTGGGCCCGGGGGCGGGTCGAGGCGTAGATGGCACCGGCGCCCTCGGCCGTGGCGAGGAGTTCGGGGGGCGGGGTCTGGCCGGCGCGCAGGCCGCCGACCTCGTATCGGGCCCACCAGTCGCGATACTGGTCGGAGGTCAGGTAGCATTTGCGTGACAGGGCCGGCTCGCCGTGACGGGTCAGGACGATGGCACCCGGACGCACCGAGACCAGGGCGGCGCGCGGCAGCACGGGCTCTGTCTTCGACGGCGCAGGGGCGTCGGCCATCAGTGAGTCTCTGGCGGGGGCGGGCATGATGTCTGGAGGTAAGCGATTGGCGAACCGTCCTTATTCCTCCCCCAAGGCCTGAACGTGGGCGACTGCGGAACGGCCCAGACCCTCTAGGTCGTAACCGCCCTCGAGCGAGGACACAACCTTGCCGCCGCAGCGCGAGCGCGCGACCTCGAGGACGGCGCGTGTCGCCCAGGCGAAATCCTCGGCCTCCAGAGACTGATGCGCGAGCGGATCGCGGCGGTGGGCGTCGAAACCGGCAGAGATGAGGATCAAATCCGGGCGGAAGGCCTCGAGCGCCGGCATCAGCCCGCCGGCGAAGGCTCCGCGCCAGGCCTCGCGGGCCGCATGGGGCGGGACCGGGACGTTGACGATATTGCCGACGCCGGTCTCGGACGCCGCGCCTGTTCCGGGATAGAGTGGCGACTGGTGGATGGAGCCGAGAAACAGGCTGTCGTCTGATTCGAATGCGGCCTGGGTGCCGTTGCCGTGGTGGACGTCGAAATCGATCACGGCGACCCGGGCCATGCCCTCGGACTGGGCCACGCGGGCGGCGACGGCGACGTTGGAGAACAGGCAGAAGCCCATGGAGGTGTCCGGCTCAGCGTGGTGGCCCGGCGGGCGGACAGCGGCGAAGGCGCGGGCGGTCTCGCCGCGGGCGACGGCGCGGACGGCGTCGACCACGGCCCCGGCGGCGAGCCGGGCAGCGCGGACACTGCCCGGCGACAGGACGGTGTCGGCGTCGAGCTGGCGCAAGCCGCTGTCAGGCGCGGCGGCGAGCAGGCGGGCGACATGGTCGGCGGGGTGAAGGCGTTCGAGGTCGGCGACGGCGGCCTCTGTCGCCGCATGGCGGTCGAGGCCGAGGGCGGCAGCGTCGAGGGCGTCCAGAACGGCCTGCAGCCGTTCGGGGCTTTCGGGATGGCCGGTGCCGGGGCGGTGGGCCAGCATGTCGGGGTGGGTGAAGAGGGCGACGCTCATCGGGCGTATTCTAGCGAGTAATATGACAAACATCATGCGCTCATCCCGGCTGCCCGAAGGGTGGAAAAAATGGGTTGAGCCAAACGGGAGATCAGGTGAAAGCGGAACCATGACCGAGCCGCTGATCCGCCCCGCCGTAGACGCCGACGCCACCGCCCTCGGCATGCTGGGACGGCAGACCTTCCTCGACACCTTTGTGGAGGGGTTCGGCATCCCCTATCCGGCCGGGGATCTGGCGCGGTTCCTCGACGCCAGTTTCAGCCCCGAAGCGATCCGGGCAAAACTGCAGGAGCCGGGCGCGGCCTGGTGGGTGGCGGAGCGGGACGGAGACCTGCTGGCCTTTGCCAACACCGGGCCGAACACCCTGCCCCATCCGGATGCACGGCCCAGCCATGCCGAGCTGCGGCGGCTGTATGTGTCGAAGGCGGCGCAGGGTCTTGGGCTGGGCACGAAACTGCTGACGGTCGCGCTGGACTGGATGGATGCGAACACCGACGGGCCGCTGTGGATCGGGGTGTGGAGCGGCAATGCGAAGGCGCAGAAGCTGTATGCGGCCTACGGGTTCGAGGTGGCGGGCGAGTATCAGTATCCGGTGGGAGCGTGGATGGATGACGAGTTCATCCTGCGGCGGGGATAGGCTATGCTGGTGGCATGACCCGCGACGAACTGCTGACCAAGCTGCGCGAACTGAAGCCCTGGCTGGAAGAGCAGGGCATCGTCAATGTGCGCCTGTTCGGCAGCTATGCCCGCGACGATGCACGTCCCGACAGCGATGTTGACCTGATTGTGGAGCTATCCAAGCCATTGGGCTTCAGGTTCTTTGGAGTTGAACGAGAGTTGGCCGAAAGACTCGGCGTGCCAGTCGAAATGGGGACTGAGGACTCGATGCACCGCCTTGTGAGAAAGTCTGCCACCCGGGAAGCCGTCTTTGTCTGACCCGAGAGACCGCCTGTTTCTTGAAGAAATGCTGGGCGCGGTCGATGAAATCGCCAACCAGGTCGATAGTCGACCCGTCGAACAATGGATCGAAGATCGGACCCGCGTTGCCGCAGCCTCGATGTATCTGATTGTTCTCGGCGAAGGTTCCCAGAATCTCTCGGCAGAACTCAAGGCATTGGCACCGGAGATACCCTGGGCCGATATCGGCGGCATGCGTCACAGGCTGGCACACGGCTACTTCCGTGCGGACCGACGCGTAATCTGGGAGGCAGCGACCCTTCATACGCCCGCGCTCAAGCCGAGCCTTCAAAGACTACTGCAGTCCCTCGGCCCCGAGACAGACTGATGCTCCTCCCCTTCTTCACCGCCCTGCGCGACGCCAAGGTTCCTGTGTCGATGAAGGAATGGCTTCATCTGATGGAGGCCATGGACCGCGACATCGCCGGGCGGAAGGTCGATGACTTCTACCACCTGTCGCGGGCGGTGCTGGTCAAGGACGAGAAACACTATGACCGGTTCGACCAGGTGTTCGGCAAGGTGTTTGCCGGGATCGAGAGCGTCGGCGCGGGCGAGGAGCCTTCGCTGGACGTGCCCGAGGACTGGCTGAAGCTGCTCAATGAGAAATTCCTCACCGATGAGGAGAAGGCCGAGATCGAGGCCCTGGGCGGGTTCGACAAGCTGATGGAGACGCTGAAGCAGCGTCTGGAAGAGCAGAAGGGCCGGCACGAGGGCGGCAACAAATGGGTCGGCACGGGCGGCACCAGCCCGTTCGGCCACGGCGGCTACAATCCCGAGGGGGTGCGCGTCGGAGGACCGGGCAAACAGGGCCGGGCGGTCAAGGTCTGGGAGAAGCGGGAATACCGCAATCTGGACGACCAGGTCGAACTGGGCACCCGCAACATCAAGGTCGCCCTGCGCCGCCTGCGCCGGTTCGCCCGGCAGGGGGCGCCGGACGAGCTGGACATGGACGCCACCATCGACGGCACGGCGCGTCAGGGCTGGCTGGACATCCATATGCGGCCCGAGCGGCGCAATACGATCAAGGTGCTGCTGTTCCTCGACATCGGCGGCTCGATGGATGCCCATGTGAAGATGTGCGAGGAGCTGTTCTCGGCCGCGAAGACCGAGTTCAAACATCTGGAATTCTTCTACTTTCACAACTGCCTCTATGAGGGGGTGTGGAAGGACAACCGGCGCCGGCACAGCGAGAAGATCCCGACCTGGGACGTGCTGAACAAATACCCCGCCGACTGGCGCGCCATCTTCGTCGGCGACGCGACCATGAGCCCCTATGAGGTGACCATGGCCGGCGGTTCGGTCGAACACTGGAACGAAGAGGCCGGGGCCGTCTGGATGAAGCGGGCGACGCAGCAGTGGGACAAGGTGGCCTGGCTGAACCCGACGGCCGAACGCTACTGGAACTATTCCGCCTCGGTCGGCATGCTGCGCGAACTGGTCGATGAGCGGATGTATCCTCTGACCCTGGACGGGCTGGAGAAGGCGATGCGGGCGCTGGCCAAATAGGCCAGAGTTCGCCGGTCGTCCGAGGAGTGCCCCCATGATCGCCGTCGTCTTCGCCGTCATCCTGCAACAGGCTGCCCCCCTCCCCGCCGCAACCGGTCAGGTGGTGTGGGAAACTCCGGCGCCCGTCGAGGCCGCTGAACCGGCCGCGGTTGAACTTCCGCCCATTCCCGACTCCGCCCGTGCCGATCCCTGGGGCTATGAGCGGGCCGAATGCAGCCCGCTGATCCGGTCCGGTCAGGAAACCCTCGAGGCCTGTCAGGCGCGGGTGCGGGTGACGCTGGCCGCCCATCTGGGAGCCGACCTGCCCGCCGGCCTGGCCCCGGCGGGGGCGGTCGATGAATGCCGTCAGGCGGCGGCGGGCGACCGCTATGCCCTGCAATGCGGCGCGCCCTCCCGGCCGCAGCGGCCGGCGACGGTGCTGGAGGAGCGGTCCTGCGAGACCCGCCCGCGCGTCCAGGCCGCCGGCGGTGTGGCCTGGACCGAGGAGTGCCGTCCCGCCAGCGGCGTCGGCCGGGACGAGGGCGGCCTGAGGGTCCGGCTGGGCGGCAAGGACTAGAAGCGGCCCCGCAGCCAGACGGCGACGGCCCAGGCATGGGCCTCGTGCCGCAGCCGGGTCAGGGCCTCAAGGGGATCAAGCCAGACCAGGTCGTGGTCGGCCTCGACCTTGGCGGCGGGGTCAAGGGACAGCTGATCGGCGATCCAGAACCCGCCCGTGTTGTTGATGGGCCTGCCGTCCGTCTTGCGGAAATACTGGGACGCCTCGGCAATACGGGTCAGGGGCCGGACCGTCATGCCGGCTTCCTCGAGGAACTCGCGGACCAGGGCCTGTTCTTCCGTTTCGTCGCCATCCACGGCGCCGCCGGGCAGGTCCAGATAGCTGCCCTCGCCGCGATCGATGCGGACGCAGGCCAGTTGGCCGTCATGGATCACCAGTCCGAAGGCGGTGGCACGCGGTTGGTAGTCCAGGCCGGGCTCGGCGGTGCCGAACTGGAGGCGGGTGGCCGGGGTCACAGGGCGAGCAGGGTTCACAGGACGAGAAGCGGCCGGCAGGGAGCGGGGAGCGAAGTTCATCGGGCGCGAGCATTAGCGGGGCCTCGGGGCCTGTCCAGTCGCGCGAGGGGGGAATCCGTCTCTGTTTTGAGGATTTGGGGTAATGATCATTTCCTGCGGGGATCGGGGGGAGTGTTGCGATGGTGTGGTGGTGGTGGATCGCTCCGGCGGTCGTTGGCCTGATCGGTACGGGACTGCTGGTCCGTGGCCTGCTGGCCCTGTTCAAGGGACGGATATTCAGCGGCCTGCTGGTCGGGGCCGGCGGCGCGGGCCTGATGGCGATGGGCGCTATCGCTGCCCTGCTGGCGCTGGACGTCCAGACCTACGGTCGGTTGACCTATGAGCGGCCGGTGGCAACGGTACAGACACGCCAGCTCGGCCCCCAGTATTTCGAAGCCACGGTGATGCAGCCCGGCAAGGGTGAAAACGCGCCGGGGGTCAGCAACCTGTTCCCGCTGCATGGCGATGAATGGCGCATCGAGGCGCAGGTGCTGAAATGGAAGCCCTGGGCCAATGTGCTGGGGCTGGACGCACAGTACCGGCTGGACCGCCTGTCCGGCCGCTATCAGTCGGTCGAGCAGGAGATCAATGCGACCCGGAGCGTGCATCCCCTCGCCGGCGGAGACGCCGGGCCGGGCTGGTTGCCATGGCGGATCAGTGCCTGGGACACGGCGCGGAAATACCGGAAACATGTCGACGCGGTCGACACCCTTTACGGCGGCGGCGCCTATATGCCGATGGCCGACGGGGCCCAGTATGAGGTCTGGATCACCCAGTCCGGACTGGTGGCGCGTCCCGTGAACGACGCAGCGCGGAATGCGTCCGCCGGGGGTTGGACGGAAGTGGAGTAAGTATCCTTCTCCCCCTGCGGGAGAAGGTGGCAGCCGAAGGCTGACGGATGAGGGGTCGCACCAGCGGCACCATCAGTCCGTGGCCAGTCTGGCGTCGGCGGCGGTGAGGATCACCGCGATAACCTCTTGCGGGCGGTTCTCGATCTGCTGGTTGGGAAACCTCAGAACCTGGAATCCCTGCCCGGTCAGCCAAGCGTCCCGCGCCACGTCGGAAGCGCTACCTTCATGCTGAGGACCGTCGGCCTCGACGATCAACCTGTGCCTCAGGCAGATGAAATCGACGATGTATCTCCCGATCGTGAACTGACGGCGGAACTTGAGATTCTGCAGCCGGCGGTCGCGCAGGAGTTTCCAGATGCGGCGTTCGTAGAGGACGGGTTTATGCCGCATCTCCTTCGCGCGCTGTTGGAGCCATTCGTCCATAGGTTGTTTGAAGCATGACTGCGTCGGTCTGTCGAGAGCGCGGTGCGACCCCTCATCCGACCTCGCTGCGCTCGGCCACCTTCTCCCGCAAGGGGAGAAGGAATTTCTACACCGTTCCGATCGTCCGCAGGCGGGCCCTCGGGTGGACCTCGTTCTGGCTCATGACCACGGTCTGGCCGCGGAAGCGTTCGATGATCGAGCGGACATAGGGGCGGATCTGCGGGCCGGTCAGCAGGACGGCGGTCTCGCCGGCCATGGC
>CANMXH010000097.1 GCA_947501315.1 Caulobacteraceae bacterium
CCGGCTGAAGCGCCAACTGCCGCTGCTGCATTCCGTCACAGCATGACTTCTGACCTGTCCGGCTACTACAGGCCGGCGGGCGAGGTGCGGGTCGGGAAATGGTCGCTCGACCACGTCTTCGTCGGTCAGGACCGGGAGTTCCGGGGCTGGGAAGCCGGCAGCCGGAACGGGACGTTCGGCCCGGTCATGCTGCAGTTCGAAGACGCGACCAGCCCCATGGTCCAGACTGAGACCGGCGAGGCGCGCAGCCTCTCAGCCCGGGTCCTGCCGACGGCCTATTCGGTGTCTGATACCGCGATCCGTTTCGAGGGGCGGTCGGCGGAGCTGGGCCCGGTCCGGTTCGACGGCGTGATGGATCCGGGTGCCCTGGCCACGGCGCGCCGCAACCTCGGTGACGAGGGCGTCGTGGTGACGGGCCGGCTGACGGTGGGCGATGCGCCGGCGCAGACCATCCGGCTGCGCTGGTGGGGCGGCGACTGACCGCCGTTCAATCGCCCGGGCGGATGTCCAGCTTCAGACCCATGGCCTCGGCCAGGGCCTTGCCGCGGCGTCGTGTCTGCTCGCCCAGCAGGACATCCGCATAGCCGTCGCCGGCGCTCAGGATCAGGGCTCCGGCGCTGACCCGGGCACGGGCATTGACGAGCAGCTGGGGCGAACGGCCGGAGAGGTCGCACGCCAGCCTGATGGCGAGACCGAGTATCCGGGCCCCCTGCCGCTGTTCCTCGTTCAGGAGGCGGGCCACGGTCCTGGGCTCCGGTGTCGTGCTGCCGCCGCCGTAGCGGGCGTTGACCGCAGCCGCCAGATAGGCGCGTTCGGCATGGTTCTGGCCCGGAATTGGCGCGCGCAGGACCTGATCGAACGCCAGTTCGACCCGATGATCGGGGTGCAGCCGGGCCCCGAGGTCCGCAAGGCGGCAGGCGGCATCGGCCAACAGGCCGTCGCGGGCGCGACCGAACACCGGCGGCAGGGCCGCCAGCAGCGGCGCGATCCAGCCGAGAAGCGCGCCCGGCAGTGCCGGTGAAATGCCCTGACGGGCACCGAGCGCCGAACAGCCCGCCAGCAGGGGGTCCACGGCAGTGACCTCTGACCCCAGTGCCTCGTACAACAGACCCTCACGGACGCCCCAGGCCGAGAGGACGATGCGCTTCAACGCCAGTCGCTCGATCAAACCCTCGAGAACCAGGGCCGCGTGCGGAAGGGTGTCGGCGCGTTTGCGCGACAAACCGGGCCATTTCTCGAGCGAGGCCTTCGAAGACCGGGCAATGAGCCTGGCCGTATCCATCAGGTCGGCTGCGTCTATCTCGTACTGGTGGACAACACGCAGCGGATAGCCAGTGATCTCCATATGGACCTTGGCGAGTGTCCGCCAGGCACCGCCGACGGCAAAGAGGGTGTCGGCCCGCGCATCTCCGACGGGCTGCAACCGCCCGGCGATGGTCTCGCGCAGCCGGTCCGGATCGAAGCCGTTCGCATCCGCCAGGGCAAAAGGGCCGAGCGGCAGGGTGACGCCACGGGCCGCCCGGCCGTCGGCGAGCCGGACAAGCTCAAGGCTGGATCCGCCCAGATCACCGACCATCCCGTCCGCGCAGGGAATACCCGCGAGGACCCCGAGGGCGGCATAGCGCGCCTCTTCCTCGCCGGACAGGACGCGGATCTTCAACCCGGTGGCGGCAGCGACGCGCTCGCAGAAGGTCGGGCCATCTTCGGCGTCGCGCACGGCAGCGGTAGCGGCGACGAAGGTATGGGCAGGCTGAACGCCCTCGATCACAGCCGCGAACCGCTTGAGTGCCGTCAGGGCCTGGGCCGCGCCCTCCACTGACAGGCGTCCGGTTTCAGCCAGGTCGCGTCCGAGTCCTGCCAGCACCTTCTCGTTGAACACGGTCCAGATGGCGCGGCCTTCCAGCCGGTAGAGCACCAGACGCACCGAGTTGGAGCCGATGTCGATGGCGGCGACGTCGCGGGGCGCGCCGATCGCCGATAGCAGCGCTTCAGGCATCAGCGCTTCTTCCGCGAGGGCTCGTAGCTGAGTTGGCCGGGCAGGGTCTTCACCTTGCGGCCCCGGCCCGACAGGCTGGGGTTGGTCATGAAATAGTTGTGCGCCGAGAAGGGCCGTTCGGGATCGACGGCCGTCACCCTGCGGTAGGTTCCGTCGGCCGCCAGCGCCCAACTCTGGGCGTCGTCCTTGAGGTTGGCCACCATGATCTGGTCGAGCACCTGGTCATGCACGGTGGCGTTCAGCACCGGGGTCATCAACTCGACCCGGCGGTCCAGGTTCCGGTTCATCCAGTCGGCGGACGAGATGTACAGCGTCGCCTTGTCGTGTGGCAGCTCGCGTCCGTTCGCGAAGGCGACGATCCGGCTGTGCTCCAGGAAGCGGCCGACGATGGATTTGACCCGGATGTTCTCCGAAAGACCCGGCACGCCGGGGCGCAGACAGCAGATGCCGCGAATGACCAGCTCGATCCGGACGCCTGACTGACTGGCGCGGTAAAGGGCGTCGATGACCTGGGGATCGACCAGGGAGTTCATCTTGGCCCAGATGGCCGCCGGCTTGCCCCTGGCCGCGGCTGCCATCTCCTTGCCGATCAGGTCGATCAGCGTGGTCTTCATGTTCAGTGGAGAGACGACCAGCGCCTCGAGTTCGTCGGGCTGGGCATAGCCGGTGATGTAGTTGAACACCCGTGAGGCGTCGCGGGCCAGCATGGGCTCGCAGCTGAACAGGCTCAGATCCGTGTAAACCCGCGCGGTCACGGGATGATAGTTGCCGGTGCCGAAATGGCAGTAGGTCCTCAGCGCATTCCCCTCGCGGCGGACGACGACGCTGAGCTTGGCATGGGTCTTCCATTCGACAAAGCCGAAGACGACATGGACCCCGGCCCGCTCCATGGCCCGGGCCCAACGCAGGTTGGCTTCCTCGTCGAACCGCGCCTTGATCTCGACCAGGGCGGTGACGTTCTTGCCGTTCTCGGCCGCCTCGATCAGGGCCGCGACGATCGGACTGTCCTTGGACGTCCGGTACAGCGTCTGTTTGATGGCGATGACATTGGGGTCGCGCGCCGCCTGACGCAGGAACTGGACCACCACATCGAAGCTCTCGAACGGGTGGTGGATCAGCATGTCCTTTTCGCGGATCGCCGCGAAGATATCGCCGCCGTTGTCGCGCACCCGCTCGGGATAGCGCGGCTCATAGCCCTTGAACTTCAGGTCGGGATGGCCCGAGGGGATAAGATCCGCGACCTGTGCCAGACCCAGCATGCCGTCGACCAGCACTATGTCCTGGGGCGCGGCGTCCAGCTCATTGGTGATGAATTTGCGCAGATCGTCGGGCATGGAGGCCTCGATCTTGATGCGCACGACCGAGCCGAGACGACGCTGTTTCAACGCCTCCTCGAACTCCATGACCAGATCCTCGGCCTCTTCCTCGATCTCGATGTCCGAGTCGCGGATCAGGCGGAAGACGCCGCGTTCCAGCACCTCGCAACCGGGAAAGAGGTGGTCGATGAAGAGCATGAGCAGGCTCTCCAGCGTCAGATAGCGTTTGCGCCCCGGGGTCGAGCGGCCGTCTGTCGCCAGGGGCCAGAACCGTTTCACCTGGGTGGGGACGGGCACCAGGGCGTAGAGGGTGCGGTTATCCGACCGCCGCTTCAGCTTCAGCGCGAGGGAGAAGCCCAGGTTGGGCAGGAAGGGGAAGGGGTGGGCCGGATCGATCGCCATCGGCGTCAGCACGGCGAACAGCTGGTTCAGGAACTCCGGCTCCAGCCGTTCGCGCTCGGTCTTGGTGATCCGGGCGGCATCGACCACCTCGATCCCGACACCTTTCAGCTCCGTGCGCAGTTTGCGCCAGCGGCGCTGCTGTTCGGCCATCAGGGCACTGGCCGCATGATTGACCTTGTTGAGCTGCTCCGCCGGGGTCAGGCCGTCGGCGGACAGGACGCGCACGCGCTCACGCACCTGGCCTTTGAGGCCGGCGACGCGGGTCATGTAGAATTCGTCGAGATTGTTGGCCGAGATCGACAGGAATCGCAGCCGCTCCAGCAGCGGATGGGCCGGATTGGCGGCCTCCTCCAGCACCCGGCCGTTGAAGGCCAGCCAGGAGAGTTCGCGGTTGAAGAACCGGGTCGGTGAGTCCATCAGGGTCGTGGACAGCGCCAGTTGAGGCGCGCGCGAGGAAGGGACCTCCTCGCCGGTGGTTGAGTCGCTGATCGCCGCATCGCTCATGATGCCGGTTCTGGCCCGGCGCGGCGATGGCCGCAACCTTGCTGACAACGGAAAACGCCGTCCGACCCCGGGGTCGGACGGCGTTGCCGGTTATTTGTGCGGCTTACCAGCGCCAGGCGTCGAAGATGACGTCGATGATGTAGCCGTCGTACTGGTCGATCAGATAGATGTGGTTGTCGACCAGCACCCAGCGCGTGCCCGACGGCGGATAGCCGAGACCATAGGTGCGCCAGTCGTCCAGCTGATAGCGCCAGAAGATCGACGGCAGGTAACCACCGACATGGTAGCGCTGGCCCCAGTAGTTGCGGGGCACGCTGTAGTAGCCGTAGCCCGGCGCGAAATAGAAGCCGATGCGCAGGCCGTTGTAGCCGCGGAACCGGCGGTCGTTGCGCCACCAGTCGCCGCTGTGGCTGCGGTTCCAGCTGCGCCGCCACTGGTCGCTGTTGAAGCGGTTGCGGAACTCCCGATACTCGCGGCGGTCCTGACGCCGATCGGAGCGGTCCTCCCGGCGATCCCAACGATCATCCCGGCGATCGTCACGGCGATCCCAGCGGTCATCCCGGCGATCGTCGCGGCGGTCATCCCGGCGGTCATCCCGGCGATCACGCGGATCCTGCGGCTGGCCAGGCCCGCCGGGCAGGCCGCCGCCGCCCGTATTGGGCCGGTCAGGACGGTCGGGACGGTCAGGACGGTCGGGACGGCCGCCGCCACCGCCGACGTTGCCGCCACCGCCGCTGACGCCGGGATTGGGGCGGTCGGGACGGTCGGGACGGTCGGGACGATCAGGACGGTCAGGACGATCAGGACGGTCGGGACGGTCAGGACGATCAGGCCGGTCCGGTCTGTCAGGCTGCCCACCGCCGCCGCCGCCGCCGCCCAGCAGTCCGGGGCCAGTCGGCCGCTCAGGACGGCTTCCGCCGCCGCCACCGCCGCGGTCACCACCGCCGCCGCGGTCACCACCCCCACCGTCACGGGCGGGCCGGTCCGGCGTGTTGGGCCGGTCAGGCCCCGTCTCGCGGGATTCATCACCGTTCTGGCGGGCGGCGCCGCGGCGACCGCCGTCGCGTTCCCCGTCCTGGGCCAGGACGGTCAAGGGGGTCATGGCCGGTACGGCGAAGGCGGCAACGGCTGCGGCGACCATCAATGAGCGTTTCATTTTCATTCTTCCTTGCAAGCCCCTGTCAGACGGCTTGAGGTGAAGGTCGCTCCCTTATGATGAACCGTGACTGAATGGATTAAGGCACCATCTGGGCCAAACGCCAATTCCGTGCAGGCGGCGCGCCTGGTGTTGTTCGGCCAGCGAGCGCGGTAACCCTTTTTAAGCTTGTCGGTCATGTTCCGTTAGCGTTCCGGTCACCTGCGGTTAGCAGTTATGAATCAGGCATTTCAGAACTATTTCAGAGGTCTGAACATGTGCGGAGTATTCAGCAGGCGTGTACTGAAAAGGCCTCAAAAGGCCCTTGCTGTTAACTTTACCTTCAAACCGCGGGTATTTGATCGGGTCTCAGAGGACGGGGCCAGAACGGCACCGGTTCAGGAGATACGGTTATGAACGCGCAAGAAATGGCGCCCAAGGCCAACGAAGAGCAGGGTCTGCCCCTGCCGACCGCCGACATGAGCGGCGATGATCTTTTCCGGCTGGGCATGATGTATTCAAGCGGCCAGGGCGGTTGCCCGATGGACCGCGTCTCGGCCCATATGATCTTCAACCTCGCGGCCATGAAGGGCTCGATCGAAGCGCGCGTCTATCGCCGCGAGATGAGTCAGGAGATGGAGCAGGACGAAATCGCCGAGGCCCAGAAGGCGGCTCGCCGCTGGATCGATGCGGGCGTGGTCCGTCTCGCGGCCTGACACCCCGACGACATCAGCCGCCGGGCTTCAGGGCTCGCGGCGGATGACCCGCACGGCGACCTCATTGCGTCGCGCGGGCGGCAGGGTCCATGGCGGATCGTAGAACCATACGACAGGTTCACCCTCGCTGACCCAGCCGCTGCCCTTCAGGCCGGCTTCCAGCTCGGCCTGTTTGGTGGCCACCGTCTGTGCTGATCCGAGGCCGCTGAAACGCAGGACCGCATAGGTCTCGGCCGGGACCACGGTCAGGACGACGGCGGGGTCCCGCGGAACCGGCAGGGTTTCCATTGTATATTCCGCAGGCATGAAGAACTGGATCATCCACCGGTCCTGCCCCGCACCGCCCTGGGCGACCGGGGCGGTCATGGCGATGCTCTGCGATTGGCCTGATCCTGCTTCAGAGCCCTGGGCCACCGGCGCCGTCATGGCGATGCTGGTGCGTGCTGCATTGCCACCGAAGATATAGCCGGCCAGCCGCTGGAAGCCGCGGTTGCGCGCCGCCTCGTTGGAGCCGATGACCATGGTTTCGGCCGCGATCCGTTCGCCATAGGTCCGGATCTGGATGTCGCCGATCCGGGCGACTTCGGTAAAGGCGGGCTCCTCGGTGCCGGAACGGACACCTACGGTCGAACAGGCGGTGGTCAACAGGGCCGCTGCCACGGCGACAAGTTTCGTTTTCATGGTCTTGCGGTCCATCGTGGAATGTCAGGTCTCGGCCAGCAGAAGCCGGCTGCGGGTTATTTCGTTCCATTCATGGGCCAAAGACGTCGCCACGCCCAGACCCATTGTGCCGCAGCCGAACCGGGGCGCAGGGTCAGTCTGCAGCCTGGCCGAAACCGGCATGGGGTGCGAGCGGGGCAAACTCCGCTGGCGTCCGCGTCATCCGGCTCTGGATCGCGGCCAGGATGTCCGCCGTGTTCCAGATCGAGCCCTGCATCACCGCGACCCATTCCAGACCTTCGGCGACCGTGTGATCGCGGGCATAGGTGACCGCAGCCTTTGAGCCCGAGATCGCCAGCGGGGCCTTGGCGGCAATGGCCTGGGCCATCTCGAGGGCGGCGGCCAGCAGGGTTTCTGGATCGGGCAGAACCGCGTTGACCAAGCCCAGCCGCTCGGCCCGTTCGGCGTTCAGGGATGTGCCCAGATAGGCCAGTTCGCGAACCACGGCCTCGGGCAGGATGCGCGGCAGCCGCTGCAGACTGCCGAGGTCGGCCATCATGCCGATATTGATCTCCTCGATCCGGAAATATGCCCCTGTCGCCGCCAGCCGCAGATCACAGGCGGCGACAAGGTCGAGGCCGGCCCCGACGCAGGCTCCATGGACAGCCGCGATGACCGGAAACCGCACCCGCTCGATCATGGTCAGGGTGTCCTGCAGCTCACGCGCGGCCTGATGAAGGGCCTGCCGCTCGGCCGCGGTGTCGGTCTTCAGAATGGCCGCGCCCGAGAAGACGGAGATGTCCATGCCCGCACAGAAATTCCGGCCCTCGCCGGATATGACCAGGGCGCGGACCTCGCCCGTCGCATCCAGCGCCCTGAGGGCAGGCCCGAAATCCCGCCAGAACGACAGGTCAAGGGCATTGGAGGCCTCGGGCCGGGACAGCCTCAAATGGGCGACGGCACCATCACGGGTGATCTCGAAGGCCGGCATGGGTCTTTCACTCCTGTGCGGAATCTGCGCCTTTGGCGTTCTAACCGTTTTCTATTGAAACCAACCGGGAGCCAAGCCTCATGTCACTTCAGGGCAAGACGCTGTTCATCACAGGTGCCAGCCGTGGCATCGGACTGGCCATTGGCCTCAGGGCGGCGCGCGACGGGGCGAATGTGGTCATCGCCGCCAAGACTGCCGAGGCCCACAAACACCTGCCGGGTACGATCTACTCCGCAGCCGCAGAGATCGAGGCCGCCGGCGGGCAGGCCTTGCCGCTGATCGTCGATGTCCGCGACGAGGCCTCGGTCATGGCGGCGGTCGAGGCGGCGGTGGCGCGCTTCGGCGGCATCGATATCTGCGTGAACAACGCCTCGGCCATCCAGCTGACCGGCACCCTCGCCACGGACATGAAACGCTATGACCTGATGCATCAGGTCAACGCCCGCGGGACCTTTCTGGTGTCCAAGGCCTGTATCCCGCATCTGAAACAGGCAGCGAACCCCCATATTCTGGCCCTGTCG
>CANMXH010000098.1 GCA_947501315.1 Caulobacteraceae bacterium
AACCTGCCGCTGGCGACCGCCGGCAGCATGGTGGCCTGGTACTGGGGCGGGGCCATGGTCGGACGGCTGGTCGGTGGCCTGCTGATGCTGACGAAGATTCCCGCCACGACCATCCTGATCTTCAATACGGCCGTGGCGGCGACCCTCTGTCTGGTGGTCACCCAGACCAGCGGCACCACAGCCGCCTATGCCGCCATCGCCATCGGCTTCTTCAACTCGATCATGTTCCCGACCATCTTCACCCTGACGCTGGAGCGTTCGACCGCGCCGGTCCCGGCCACCTCGGGCCTGCTGGTGTTCGGCATCATCGGTGGTGCCCTCCTGCCGCCGATTGCCGGCCAGATCGCCGACAACTCGGCCACGCTGAACCCGGTCTTCTATGTGCCGCTGATCGGCTATATCCTGCTCGTGGGCTTTGCCTTCGCCGCCTCGCGGGCTCGCATCCGGAACGCCCCGGCTGTTGGCGGCACCCCCGGGGGCCACTGAACCTTTCCGCCGCGCTCCAAATCTTCTGCCGATGCTGAGTTCGGCAAGGACAGGGGCGCGGCGGGCGAGTGCTCAGTCCGGCCCGGACCACATGCCCCGGGCCTTCAGATAGGCTTCATGCTCCGGCAGGGCCGCCACCGTGCGTGCCAGCACGTCCGACACATGGTTCAGACCCGCGGCACTCCGCCCGGCATCCTGGTAGTTATAGAGCGGGTTCGGGCCGGTCGGCACGATTCCCTGACCGTGCATCACCGCCAGCCAGGAGCCCTGGCTGAAATACTCGTCAGCGCCGACCTGGTACAGCAGGGCGCGATCACGGAACGCCTCGACCCTTTCGGCCAGGCTGTCGGGGATCGGCATGGACGCGACCTGCCGCCAGAACGGCGTGTCGTCCCTCTGGCTCGCGTGATAGTGCAGGATCACGAAATCGCGGATCAGCTCAACCTCGCGACCCAGACGCCGGTTGTAGCCGTCGATGTTGACCTGGCTGAAATCCCTGTCCGGGAAATGCTGAAGCAGGCGGTAGATGCCGGCCTGGACCAGATGGATGCTGGTGGACTCAAGGGGCTCAATGAAGCCGCTGGACAGGCCGAGACTGACGACATTCTTGTCCCAGTATTTCCTGCGCCGGCCGGTCACGAACCGCAGCGGTCGAGGCTCTGCCAGGGGTTCGCCGTCCAGATTGGCGAGCAGGGTTTCGCGTGCCGCGTCGTCCGAAAGATGGTCCGAACAGTAGACATAGCCATTGCCCGTCCGGTGCTGCAGGGCGATCCGCCATTGCCAGCCGGCCTCGCGGGCCGTCGACAGCGTATAGGGCGTGAGCGGACTGACGCTCGCGCAGGGTACCGCCATCGCCCGGTTGACTGGCAGCCAGTGCGACCAGTCCTCATAGCCGGCCTTCAGGGCCCCCTCGATCAGCAGGGCCCGGAATCCGGTGCAGTCGATGAACAGGTCTGCTTCCAGCACCTGTCCGTCTTCGAGGGTTACGCCGGTGACAAAGCCGTCCTCGGGTCGCTGGATGACCTGGACGATCTTGCCCTCGACCCGCTGGACCCCGCGCCCTTCACAGACCTTGCGCAGATACCGGGCGAAGAGGCCGGCGTCGAAATGATAGGCGCTGAAAAGGCTGTTCGTGGGTGAGCGCGGATCGGGATCACGATCTCCCACCTTGCCCGCATCGGCGGCACGGGAGCAGATCGAATAGTCGGCCAGCTCGCCGGCAAGTCCTCGCGCCCTGAGCGCGAACCACGTTTGCTGGAATTCCGCCAGGGTCGGTCCCCGGCCAAAGGTACCGAACGGGTGGACGTAACGGTTGCCGATATGCCCCCAGTCCTTGAACACGATGGCGACCTTCAAGGTCGCCTTTGTCTCCCGCATGAATTCGGCCTCGTCGAGACCGATCATGGCGTTGAAATCGCGAATGGGCGGAACCGTCGCCTCTCCTACGCCCACGATCCCGATGTCGTCGGATTCGACCAGGGTGACCTTTGCATGGGGCCCCAACGTGCGTTGCAGCGCAGAGGCGGCCATCCAGCCCGCAGTCCCACCGCCGACGATGAGGATAGAGCGAATGGGTTCGGACAAGGGAGTCTCCGGCCAGCTTGTGGCAAGCTTCAGAGTATAGGTTGCGTCCCGTTACTCAAGCCATTGCAGCACTCTGAGGAGCCGCGCACGCTCCCGTTTACCGGAAGTCAGACGGGCGTGGACCTGCACCATTCTCGATGGTGGAGCCATAGGGTGCTCCGGGCAACCCGGCGGATCGGGCAGGAGGCGCGAAGCGTCAGTCCAGCCAGTCCGGCAGGCGCGGGGCGGCCTGTCCGGTCAGGGCGGCGGTGACGCAATCCGACAGGCTGCCCAGCCGCACGGCCCGGCCGCTCAGCCCGGGGCCGTAGTGGGCATATTTCCCTGAATTGGTCAGTGTCGTCTGCGTTTCCGGCGGAAAGACAGGCTCGCGGATCGAACACCAGCAGATGTCCTGGATGACCTGCACCCCACTGGCCCTGAGCCGGGTCAGCAGTCCCTCGGCGCCGGCTTCGCGGATCACCTCGCGCCCGGCCGTAACAATCACCCGGGTCCCGGGATGTCGACGTCGGCCCGCAAGGCCGTCGGCCAAGGCCCGGCATTCTCCGACCGAGGCGTGCGGGCTTCCGATCGCCACCAGCTCCACCGCCGCGGGGCCGCCATTCAGATGCGCCCATGCGGCCCGCAGATCATCGCGGGTGATCGTCAGATGGTCGGCGTCAGGCGTCGCCGCTGCGGCCGCTTCCGGGGTCACACCTTCGATATGCAGCATGGGCGAGGCGGAAGTCGTTCCGAATGCCGCGCAAAGGGCTTTCAGGTCATCGCGCGACGGATTTCCCCGGGCTAGACCCCGCAACAGCGGAATCCGGTCGGGTGCCCGCTGTCCGGCCAGATAGCCGACCAGTGGCCAGAAGCCGTCGTCGATCCCTTCAGGCAGGTGGACATCAATGATCCGCTGCGCCTTTCGCGCGGCATCAAGATAGACCCCCGAAAGGGGTGCCCGCCCCGTCAGGGCGATACAAAGATCGAGGAAGTCCGGATGTTTCGCCGTACGGGCCCCCAGCACCGTGTTGGCATAGATCACGGCATTGGATTCTGACCAGGCGATCACCTCGTCGGCCGCGGGAGCGGTGTCCAGCAGATAGGGCGCGCAGGTAAAGCTGGGGCGACAGCCCATCTGCACATAGGCATCCGCCAACTGCTGCGCGGGCAGGCCGAACTCTGGGGCCACACCCTGTTCTCGCCAGTTCTGCCGATCCACGGAAATGGCATTCATCGTGGTGGGGATGCGGACGCGACCGCCCAGCTTGGCCATCTTCCGGGCGAAGGTCAGATTGGCCGGGCTGGCATAGATGCAGCCGTCGATATGGCCCTGGGATACATCGATCAGACGCTCTGCCCCCTGACTTGCGGCCATGGCGCAGATGATCTGCATCGACTGTTGGGCCGCCATGCCGGCATCACCGGCCAGCATCGTCCTGTCCGCCGATGACAGGTCCAGAGCCGACGTCAGCGGTGCCTCAATGGCCAGCCGTAGCCCCTCCGCCTCAAGCCTGTTGTCGATGATGCGGGCCTCCGCGACCCCCGTCAGTGCGTCATAGATCCCGGACGATACCCGCAGCACAGGCAGGACGCGGTCAAACATTCCGGCGGCTACCAGGGCTCCAAGGGTCAGCACATCCTCGGGGTCCCGGAAGACCAGGGCCGAAGGCCCCCGTCCGCTCAGGACCAGGTCCAGCAACACGCCGCTTCCGGTGCAGGACCCGCGGCTCGAGGGCATGACCAGCATCCTCCCCGTCACGGACTGACCATGCAGCGGGTGATGAACGTCGATGATCCGCCCGGTCGCCGGATCAACGCCCCCCCAGAAGCTCAGGGGCTCGTGTGTCGCGAGGACCGCGCCGGCCGCATCGCCGGCGAGAATGAACTGTGCCTGCCCGGCGTCCTGCATCGTCTCACCCGGATCCCGTCGCAGGGCGGGCATTCCGCCTGCCGCGATCAACCTCTGGCCACGGCTGTCAGGCTGACATGAAACCGAGGTCTCGACGCGTGAAATTCCTCAGATTTGGGAAGATGTTGTCGAGGTTCGCATCCGAAGTTCCGAGCCAGCGCCCCATTGTGGCTGCGTACTGATCGACCGAGGTCGTGGGAACGAGCGCAGCCCCCGTCATGTCCGGGTTGCGGAACGCGCCGAGATCGACGCCCAGCGTGGGATATTGACCGTAAATGTCTCCCCCGCGCACGGCCCCGCCCATCACGAAATGGTGGCCACCCCAGGCGTGGTCGGTTCCGTCACCGTTGGTGGTGAATGTGCGGGAAAAGTCAGAGGCGGTGAAGGTTGTTACAGAATTCCGCATATTCATGCCGCCGACCGAGCCCAGGACGCCGTCGAAATAGGACAGGGCGTGAGCCACCTTGGCCAGGTTGTTCGGCTGGGCGGTGTTCTGCACATCGTGACTGTCCCATCCGCCGAGGCTGACGAAGAAGACCTGTCTGCGAAGACCGAGGGTGCTGTTCGCCGCGATCATACGCGCCACCGTCTGCAACTGTAACGCCAGGTTGTTGGTCTCGGTCAGGCCCGTAATGGGATTGACGTAGGTCGGTGGGGCTGGAATGGCGGTCACGGCCGATTGGGTGAAGGCAGAATTCAGTGTCGTCGCAGCCCCCACCGATCGCCCGGTGACGGTCGCATAGTCGGCCGCGAACAGACTGGCCGCACTCTCGTCCTGAATGATGTCGCGAACGCGCGATGGTGCTACGGTTGAGCCGAAGAGTGTCCCGGTCGAGCCACCGTTGATCACCACGGCCGGTTGGGCGGCCGTCGACATCTGATACTGGACCACGCTCTGGCCTGAGAGAAAGACGGCGTTACCGGCCGTCGAGATCGCGGTGAACAGGCTGTTGGAGCCATTCAGACCCGACAGCACGTCGCCGAATCGGCCGCCCCAGCCAACCCTCGCGCCTTCGGTGGTTCCGGCTTGCCAGGTCGACTGCTGGTCATTGTGTGAGAACAGATTGGCGGGAATGGCGACCGTACGGGCCTCATATTGGGCCTTGGTTATCGGCCGGATCAGAGAGCCGACATTTGCGACCACAGCCAGACGGTCAGCATCGAACAAGGGCTTTAGCGGGGCCAGCATCGGATGCAGCCCGAATGTCCGCACCGTGGCGTTGGTTCCAGCCGGAATCGGATTGGGCGTACGGGGGACGATCGGCAACACACCGCCCCAGGCCTCCGGTGAACGCGCCGTTACGGTGCGGCCGGTCACTGGTGATACGGAACCGATGGCCGCCGGCGGCGTGCCGGGCGGCATCAGGGCGATAGGGTCATCGCCGGTATTGCGGGCCGCCCAATAACGCCCGAACGAGTCGCTGTCGGTTGCCAGCACCGTGTTGTTGGAGTCGTTGCCGCCAAACAGGAAGACGCAAACCAGAGCCTTGTAGTCCGGTGCGGTCTGGCTGGCTGCGGACCCGGCCGCCGCAAGTTGGACGGCAAACGGGGCTGCGGCCCCCAGGATAGACATCCCGCCGCCGATCCGGAGCAGGTGTCGGCGGTCAAGCGGTGCGTTTGTCATGCTCTCTTCCTCACCGCTGAACCAGATACTCTGGGGAGATCATCGTCATATAGATTGCCAGCTTGGCCCGGTTCAGCCGGGCGGCGTCGATCTGGGCCTGGGTCGCGCCGGCACCGGGAATGGCAACACTGTTCACGCTGTCGGTAATCCGGACCCGGAGTGTCGGCGACATCTGGCCATACAGCAGCAGTCGGTTCACCCGTTCGACGAGGAGTGTGGCATCCCCGGCGACAGCCACCTCCGCAGTGTAGGCTGACCGCACGTCGGTGCCCGTGCCGATTCCCGTGCCGATCACATTCTGCATGGTGTTGGCGTAGCCGGCGACGGTCACTTCATCGACAATCTGAAACTCGGGTGCCCTCAGGCCGGCCGTGCCAAGCCGGGTGTTTGGGGGGATGTATCCGGGCCGGTAGAAGTTGAACACCGACGGCGACGCGAGCGGGGACTGTCCGAGCGATGTGTTCGCGCTGGTCGAGGTGATCAGATAGTTCCCCGAAACCGATGTTGCAGAGAAGGCCCGCATCCAGTTGACGAGGCGGACCATTGGTTCGCGCACCTTGCCGAAGGTCGCGCTGCTGACGGATGTCATGTCGCGCGCTTCCGCATCCAGAAGGATGGCTCGAACCACTGCGGCCAGATCGCCTCGTACACCGGAGCCGTTGTTGTTGAAGACGGTGGCGACCCTTTGCACATAGGCGGGACTGGGGTTGCTGGTGACCAGTCTCTGGATCAACTGCCGACCGATGAAGGGACCGACATTCGGGTGGTTGAAGATGACATCGAGGGCCGCATTCAGTTCGGCGGCCCCGTCGGTTGAACCGCCCGCGATTGTGGTTCCAAGGAACGTCTTCGCCGAGGTCGAGTGGAAGGCCGGATAGAAGATCATCGGCCGGATGCTGGCGTCCGGGTCGCGGTTTCGGCCGAGGAAGGTGTTGTTGGTCGGGGTTGGCGAATACCAGCTCATACCCGTGAACACCCGGGCGAGCCCCGCGATGTCGGCCTGCGAATAGGCCGGCACCGGGGCTCCGGAACCGTCCGTCACTACAGACCCGTCAATATTCAGGCGGTGCACGCCGATGGACATCAACTGCATGACCTCACGGGCGTAGTTCTCGTCGGGTTCCCGGCCCGTCGCAGTGTCTTCCTTCTGGTTGGCCAGATGGGTCAGATAGACACCCATCATGGGGTGCAGGCTCACCTGCTGAAGGAGGGTGCGGTAGTTGCCGAAAGCGTTGTCGCCCAGCATGTCGTAGTAGGAACTGGCACCGCGCGCATCGACAGCAGGGTCGATCATCGAGATCACGAAGATCTCGGACAGTGCCAGTTTCATCCGCTCGCGCAGCTGGGCCTGGCCGTTCGCCGAATACGACCAGAAACTCTCATAGAAATGATTGGCGTTGAGCGTGGCCGTCGGCTGGGTGAGCCGCAACTGGACCAGCCGGTTATCCATGTAGACCCGGTGGGAAGAGGACGGCAGGGCCATCTGCTGGTCCAGCCAGGCCCTGTAGCCGAGGGGCTTGAGCACGTTGATATCGGCCTCGGTCGGCCCAAAGGTCGCCTGGGTCAGGAAGCGCGCGGCCTCTGCATCACTCAGGGGCACGGCTACCGGGGGTGGTTCCGGGGTGCTCCCGCCATCCTGCCCGCCGCCGCCACCACAGGCCGCGAGTCCCACAACAAGTGCGAGAGAGACAGCGATGGATCGCATCCGTCTTGCAACCAGACCGATTTGCATGACCCCCCCCGAAGCAGACAGCCAGAAATGATCGCTTGAATCAGCGCTGTGGGCCAGAAAAATCGTGTGAGGCGGTGAAGAAGGTTCCGGGCGCCGATCGACGAAAATCTTCGGTACCGTTTGCAGGGTGCAGAGGGCCGTGCGGTTGGCTAGAGATCGCGAAGGGATGGAACAGGGTCCCGGTCGCAGGTGTCCCCCGCATGAAATCCGTCCCTGCCATCGGCGCTGCCTTGATCGCCCTGGTCTGGTGCGTTTTCCTGCCGGCTGAGGCAAAGGCCCGCGTACCTGATTCAGGTCTTTCCGGTTCGAGCTACTATCTGATCAGTCTCGACAAGGCCTCGCTTGACGATGCGGCGGAGGCCGTACTGGTGCAATCACTGCGGTCGAGGGTTGTGATTGACCCGGACCTTGAGGCCGAGATCAGCTTTCGCGTCGCCGAGTCACTCACGACCACGGAACTTGCCGAGCAGTTCTCTGTGGCACTGGCTGAGGAGGGTATTGCCCTGGTGCGGTCCGGGGACGGCTATCGCCTTATGGACATGCAGGGTGCGCTCGCCCTCCGACCGCCGCTTGATATCGTCAGCGTGCCGCCGCCTGACATGCGTCTCGAGGTCCTCCCGCCCATGCCCCGGCCGGAGCCATCTGCAGCCGCTGCGGAGACCGGAACTGTTTCGGGGGGTCGGTCGTACTGGCTGCTGCTCCTGCCTTGCCTGGTGGCACTCGCAGCGGCCTCGACCTGGCTTCTGTGGCGTCGGGGACGGCCAGGCTTCCTGCAGGTCCTGCTCGATCGAGGTAATCGCGAGCGCGAACTGACCCGGGACCGCCACGCGGTCATCGACCGGCTGCTTGCAGACCACCCGGTCGATCTTTCCGTGCTCG
>CANMXH010000099.1 GCA_947501315.1 Caulobacteraceae bacterium
TGGCTGCTGCATGAGCCGCAGGACGTCTCGCTGGAAACCGTGCTGCGCGCCGTCAACGGTTGCGCCCACCTCGGCTCCCCGCCGGCCGGGGCCAGGGGCTGTCCGGTCAGCGAACATATCCCGCGTCAGGTGGCCAAGGCCCTGACCGCCGCGGATCAGGCCGCGGGTCAGGCCCTGTCGAAGATCACCATCGCCGACCTGCTGGACCAGGCGCCGGCTTCCCTAGCCGCCTTCGCCCCCCATTCGTCCTGCCCGGCAGCCGCCTGAGATGAGCCTGCCGTCACGGCCGCGTCCCGTCGTGCTGATCACCGGTGCCTCGGCCGGCATCGGCGCGGCCCTTGCCCGGGTCTATGCTGCAGAAGGCTGGGACCTGATCCTGACGGCGCGGCGTGAGGCCCCCCTCCGGGCGCTGGCTGACGAACTGGCCCTTTCGGGTGCCGCCTCGACCATCCTGACCGACGACCTTGCCGACCCGGCGGCCCCCCGGCGGCTGTTCGACACCATCCTGGCAAAGGGCCTGAAGGTCGACGGCCTGATCAACAATGCGGGCTTCAGCCGCACGGCCGGCTTCCTGAACACAGACCCGGCCGCGCACAGGGCGATGATCCAGGTCATGCTGGCCGCGCCGGTCGAACTGGCCCGGCTGTTCGCCCCCGGCATGGTCGAGCGCGGCTTTGGCCGCATCCTCAATGTCGCCTCCCTTGCCGGCCAGATGCCCGCGACCGGCGGCGACACCCTGTACGGTCCGATCAAGAGCTTCCTCATCAAGGCGTCACAGGGGCTGCATCTGGAGCTGCGCGGGACCGGGGTCCATGTCACCGCCCTGTGCCCCGGCTACACCCTGACCGAATTCCACGACGTGAACGGCACCCGCGAACAGGTGTCCACGGCCTATCCCGCCTGGATGTGGCAGACCGCCGATCATGTGGCGCGGGCGGGCTATGAGGCCTGCAAAGCCAACCGGCCGAAGGTCACGCCGGGCGTCATGAACAATCTGCTGGCCGGTCTGGCCAAACATTTGCCCGACCGGGTGGCACTACGCATGGTCGGTGGGCATGCGAAACGGCTGAAGCGGATCTGATCGACTCCCGGGGCCTTGTCCGTCGACGGCCGGTCGACCCGCGCCAGCTCAGCCGACGATGGCTCTAGTGCCCGCGGTCCGGATAGGGCGTCGTCGCGATGCTGCTGAACATCCCGGGAATGGCTTCCGACAGGCCGGCGAGGATGAACTGGATGGCCAGGGCGCACAGGATCAGGCCCAGAACCCGGACGACAATCGACATGCCGATCTCGCCGAGCAGCCGGCTGATCGGTCCCGTCAGGGTGAAGCAGATGAAGGTGGCCAGACCGGCGGCAAGAATGGCCGCCACCCCCGCGACCTGACCCGCGGGTCCGACCTTCTCGGCCTCTCCGGCCTGGATGATGATGGTCGAGATCGCGCCAGGGCCGATCATCAGGGGCATGGCAAAGGGCACGATCAGTCGCTGGAACCGGCGCCGGGCATAGCCCTGTTCACTCTGGGCATCCTTGATCGCCTCGGGATCGGCAAACATCTTCAGGAAGTCCTCGCGCGTCATGTCGAGGCCCAGGAGCAGCAGCAGTATGCCGCCCGCGATGCGGAAGGCTGCCAGCGAGATGCCGAAAAATTGCAGCAGCCCCAGGCCGGTGAAAAAGAAGAAGGCGAGAAAGACGACGATGAAGATGCAGATCAGGCCCGAGACCGAGAGCCTCTGGCGCATCGAGGCACCGGCCGTGGCTGCGGCGAAGATCGGGATGTTGCCGATCGGGTCCACCAGGGCGAACAGGGCCACGAACAGGTTGACGCCCAGATCGACCGCGTCCATGTGCTGACCTCGCCCTGCAATTCACCCAACCGCGCCCCATCAAGGCTGACGCCCGCGCGCGCGTCCAGCTTAACGGCTCGAACGGAGCGACGCCATGACCACCGTGCTGACCGATCCCCGCCTCATCGTCGGTCTCGACCTGCCGTCGCTGGACGCGGCCCGGGCCATGGTCGACCGCCTCGGCGCGACCATCAGCTTCTACAAGATCGGCCTGACCCTGCTGGCCCGGCCCGGCGGCGTGGCCTTCGCCCATGAGCTGCAGGCCTCGGGCAAGATGGTTTTCCAGGACTGGAAGCTGCATGACATCGGAGCCCAGGTCGAAGGCGCGGCCCGCGCCGTGGCCGAGGGCGGCTGCGACCTGCTGACCGTCCACGCCGAGCCGCAGGTGATGCGCGGCGCGGTCAAGGGCCGCGACGCGGCGGGAACGGCCACGAAACTGCTGGCCGTCACTGTCCTGACCAGCCTCTCGGACGCCGATCTGACCGACATCGGCTATGGCTTTTCGGCCCGCGATCTGGTCGAGCGGCGGGTGCGCCAGGCGCTGGACTGCGGCGTCGACGGGGTGGTCTCAAGCCCGCTCGAGGCCGCCCGCGTGCGGGAAATCGCCCTGGCGGCAGGCCGGCCCGACTTCCTGATCGTCACCCCGGGCGTCCGGCCTGAGGGGGCCGACAAGGGCGATCAACAGCGCGTGGCCACGCCGCGCGCGGCGCTGGAAGCCGGCGCGACCCACCTCGTCGTGGCCCGACCGGTGGTGGGTGCGGACAATCCGCTCATGGCAGCCTCGGCCATCGTCGAATCCATTGACGGGATCGCCCGCTAGCGTCGTCAGCCGCGCTCGCCGGGCTCCTGGCGGTATTCCTGACGCGGCAGGGTCGACGGACGCGGCCGGTGGGGCGGCGGCGAATAGGTTGGCCGTTCCGGCGCGTCATGCCGGGACAGATCAGGCAGATAGGGCGGCGGATAGGGAGCGTGGTCGTGGCCGGCACCGTGATCGCAGTCACAGTCAGAACGGCCATCGGAAACCCGGCTGCCCCCATAGGCCTCGCCTCCGCCGTAGGCCGAATCCTGCCGATACTCTTCCCGAGCCCGGTACGCCCCGTAGCGCGCACGGGCGCGTGATTCCCCGTAGGACCCATAGGCTTCATGCGGGTCCGTGCCGCAGCCTTGGCGTGCGCTATAGCCATAGCGGCCACCCCGGTCGTGGCCCTCGCGACAGACAGGCCCGGCACAGGCCGGTGCCTGCCGGCCGTCACGCCCGAAACCGCTGACCACATAGCCGAACGGCGCGCTGGCGCAGGCGCGGCCCCCATAGACCTCTTCGTTGTAGACCGCGCCGGCGCCGTAGTAGCCGCCGACATCTCCACCATAGCCGCCGCCGACATAGACGGCGCCGCCACCGTAGCCGTAGCCCCTGATACCGCTGACGTCATAGGGGCGGGCGTTCAGATAGCCGCGCTCCGATGCTCGGGCGAGGGCGTTGACGTTCACATTGATAGTTCTGTTGTAATCAGGGCCATGAGACGGGGGTAGCGTATACGGTGGGGGTCGATGACCACAGCCTCCGACGCAGCCATGTTGGCCACCTCCGCCGCCGCGTCCGTCTCCGGCCAGGACGGGACTCGCCACAAGGATCAGAAGCGCGGCACCGACCGCAGCGTTCAGGATACGCATCACACGGACTCCAGTTCGGAGCCGCTTTAACCTTTTGGAAACCAACAGGTCCGGGTTTGCACCGGATGGGCGAAAGGCCGCGCGCCCTTTCCCCCCGAGGCATCCAAATTAACCAGGCTTCCGGATTTTTCCGGGGCAGGAGCCGGGGACGGAAACGGCGGTCGGGTCAGAAATCAACCGCCAGACCCTTTTTCTCCCAGTCCCCGTAACGGGTCGGCTCGGGCCCGGCCGGACCGCCGTGTTCGGGCGGCAGATCGGGCCCGCCCGCTGCCGCCCGGCGATCGGCGGCCTCCAGCAAGGCACGCCGCGCGTCTTCGCTCAGCGGGCGTTGCGGGGTGGCGTTCGGCACATCGGCATTGAAGGCCGGCGCCGGCGTTTCCTGGGGGGTGGGATGATCGGTCACAGCAGTCCCGGCTTGAGCCTTGGCATTGATCCTCTCACATGGTGATTGCGCCGGCCCGGCACCAGCGGCGACCAAACATTTCGGATCATGAATCACCTCAAGACCTTCGCCCTGCTCGCGGCCCTGACCGCCCTGTTCGTCGGCCTCGGCTACCTGCTGGGCGGTCCGGCGGGCATGCTGATCGCTCTCGTGGTCGCCGGCGGGATGAATCTGTTCAGCTACTGGAACGCCGACAAGATCGTCCTCAAGATGTACCGGGCCCAGCCGGTCGACGAACAGCATCCCAATGCCGTGGTCCGGACCTATGTCGCCGATGTGGTTCAGATGGCGCGCGACGCAGGCCTGCCGCGGCCCGTCATCGCCATCATTCCCAATGACCAGCCCAATGCCTTCGCCACAGGGCGCGATCCGGCCAATGCCGCCGTCTGCGCCACCACCGGCCTGCTGGACATGCTGACCCGCGAGGAAATCCGCGGCGTCATGGCGCATGAACTGGCCCATGTGAAGAACCGCGACACCCTTACCATGACGGTCACCGCCACGGTCGCGGGAGCGATCGCCGCCCTGGCCAATTTCGCGATGTTTTTCGGTGGCGGCGACGACCGCGAGCGCCCCGGCGGGATCATCGGAACCCTGGCCCTGATGATCCTCGCGCCCATGGCCGCAGGGCTGGTTCAAATGGCCATCAGCCGCGGCCGTGAGTATGAGGCCGACCGCGTCGGAGCCGAGATCGCCGGCGACCCGCAGGCGCTCGCCTCGGCCCTTCAGAAGATCGACAGCCACGCGCGCCGGATCGTCAATACGACCGCAGAGCGCAATCCGGCCTCGGGGCAGCTGTTCATCATCAACCCGCTGGCGGGTCGGGGGGCCGACAATCTGTTCTCGACCCATCCGGCGACGGGCAACCGGGTAAAGGCCCTCATGGAGCTGGGCCTGAAGGTGGGCGCCGCGCCGCGCCGTGCATCCGTCGCCGAAGCCCCGAACGGGCCCGTCTCGACCAGTGTGCCGACCACGCCCGTCTCCGCGCCACCGCGGACTTCGGGGCCGTGGGGCTGATCCACGCGCATTCCGGCCCTTGCATCGCGGGGCGTCTGGTCCTTTAAGCGCGCGCACACGCTCCAAACGCCGCCCCGCGTTCGCCACAGGATCCGCCATGACCCAGACCGCCCCCCGGAAGGTCGTCCTCGCCTATTCCGGCGGTCTGGACACCTCGATCATCCTGAAATGGCTGCAGACCGAATACGGCGCGGAGGTCGTGACCTTCACCGCCGACCTTGGCCAGGGCGAGGAGCTGGCACCCGCGCGCGAAAAGGCGCTGAAGCTGGGCATCAAGGAAGAGAACATCTTCATCGACGACCTGCGCGAGGAGTTTGTGCGGGACTACGTCTTCCCGATGTTCCGCGCCAACGCCCTGTATGAGGGCCAGTATCTGCTCGGCACCTCGATCGCGCGGCCGCTGATCGCCAAACGCCAGATCGAGATCGCCCGCATGGTCGGCGCCGACGCCGTCTGTCACGGCGCGACCGGCAAGGGCAATGACCAGGTCCGGTTCGAGCTCGGCTATTATGCGCTGGAGCCCGACATCCGCGTCATCGCCCCCTGGCGCGAGTGGGAATTCAAGAGCCGTGAACACCTGCTGGACTTCGCCGAGAAGCACCAGATCCCGATCGCCCGGGACAAGCGCGGCGAGGCCCCGTTCAGCGTGGACGCCAACCTTCTGCACTCGTCCAGCGAGGGCAAGGTGCTGGAGGATCCGTCGGTGGAGGCCCCCGAGTTCGTGCATCAGCGCACCCTTTCGCCGGAGGACGCGCCCGATGTGGCGACGGTCATCACCATCGGCTTCGAAAAGGGCGATCCGGTCTCGATCGACGGCGAACACCTGTCCCCCGCTCAACTGTTGACGAAATTGAACCAGCTGGGACACGACAACGGCATCGGCCGCCTCGACCTGGTCGAGAACCGCTTCGTCGGCATGAAGTCACGCGGCGTTTATGAGACTCCGGGCGGGACCATCCTTCTGGCCGCCCACCGTGGCATCGAGTCCATAACCCTGGACGGCGGTGCCATGCATCTGAAGGACGAGCTGGCGGTCAAATACGCCCATCTGATCTACAACGGCTTCTGGTTCTCGCCCGAGCGCGAGATGCTCCAGGCGGCCATCGATCATTCGCAGGCGAAGGTGACCGGCACCGTGCGGGTCAAGCTCTACAAGGGCAATGCCACCGTTATCGGCCGTGAGAGCAGCGAGAGCCTGTACGACCAGGAACTGGTCACCTTCGAGGATGGTGCCGTCGCCTATGACCAGAAGGACGCGGCCGGCTTCATCAAGCTGAACGCCCTGCGCCTGCGCGTCCTGGGCAAGCGGGACGCGCGCGACAGACGCTAGAATCCCGGCCACCTCGCGCTTTCGCGGGGTCAGCCCCACCCTGTCGGCGGGAGGAAAGGCTCCCCCGACGTTTTCAGGACCCTGCCATGTCTCTCCGGACCACCTTCGCCGCCATCGCCGTTCTGGCGTTCGCAACCCCGGTCTTCGCCCAGACCGCACCGTCGGCAGACCCGGTGGCCGCTGCCGCCGCGGCGGAAGCCGCCTTTACTGCGAGGGCCGAAGCCTTCCAGCAGGCCATGGGGACCATGCAGGGCGAGATGCAGACCGCCCTGACCGCCGCCGGGGCCGATCGGGTCAAGGCCAATGCCGACCTCGACGCCATCGCCGCCCGCTACCAGCCGCAGGCCGACGCCTTCGCCAACGAGCTGGACGCTTTCATCACCTCCCAGATCCCCGTGATGCCGCCCGAGGCCCAGGCGCAGATGGCGCAGATGGGTCCGGTACTGCGCGCCCGGATCACGGGCTCCCCGGCGACGATCAAGGCAGGACTGATCCAGCAGGCCGCCGCCGCAGCGCCGGCATCGCAGTAGGACAGGGCTTCAGCGGGACGGCGGGGGAGAGGCCTTGCGCCCCGGGGCCCGACGCAGCCGCGCAACACCACTCACCCGACCGCTCGATGAGTCCGCGCCGGGCTTGACCGTGGCCATCGTCAGTCCGACAGGACGGCCATGGCCAGCCTGCCCGTCGACCCGCATCTGTATCTGACCTTTCTCGGCGTCATGATGGTCATGGCCGTCACGCCGGGGCCCGCCAATCTGTTTTCGGTCGCCAACGGGGTGCAGCGTGGCAAGGCCGCCGCCATGGCCGGCGTGACAGGAATGAACGTGGCGACCCTGGTCTGGTTCGGGGCCGCCGCCCTGGGTCTCGGAGCCCTGGTCGTCGCCTTTCCCGAGGTCTTCCGCCTGATCTCGATCGGCGGCGCCCTCTATGTGGCATGGCTGGGCATCAACGCCCTGCGCGGCGCTTTCCGCACTGCCGCCGATCCCGACGCGCCGGTTGTCCGCATGGGCCGAAGCGCACTGGTCGACGGCTTCATGGTCCAGATCGCCAACCCCAAGGCCGTGCTGTTCTTCACCGCCGTCCTGCCGCCCTTCATGGATGTGACCCGACCCGCGGCCCCGCAACTGGCCCTGTTTGCCCTCGCCACCATCGGCATGGACGTCCTGACGATGTCCGCCTACGGTCTGGGCGGGGCGGCCCTGGCCCGGCGAATGAGCGAGCCTCGTTTCCGCAAGGGTTTCGCCCTGCTGACCGGCATCCTTCTGCTGGCCGCTGCCGTACTTATTATTTCGCGCTTATAGGGACTTGATGTCCGCCGGAACCATGGCTTTCATGTCCCGTTCAGCCGACAGGGCCCGCCCTGTCGCGCCAAGGAGAGTTTCAATGAGACTTCGTTTCCTCAGGCCAGTTCTGCTGGCGACGGCTGCTGCCCTGGCCCTGTCCGCCTGCGCCACGGCGACCCCCTATGGCCCCGCCGGCGTCGACAGCCGCTACGGCTATTCCGACCAGCGGGTGGATGCTGACCGCTACCGCATCAGTTTCGCTGGCAACTCCGTGACCTCGCGCGAACAGGTCGAGATGGCCTTGCTGCTGCGCGCCGCCGAGGTGACGACCGAGAACGGCTATGACTGGTTCTCCACCGTCAACCGCGCGACCGACCGCGATGTGCGCCTGCAGGGGATCCCCGATCCCTTCTATCGCGACCGCTACAGCCCGTTCTGGGGCCCGTCCTGGCGCTATTATCGCCGCGGGTCATGGAGCCTGTGGGGCGATCCCTTCGACCGCGATTTCGACGTGCGCGAGATCGACCGGTTCGAGGCCTCGGCCGAGATCGTCATGGGCCGCGGCACCAAGCCGGCCGGCGACGCCAA
>CANMXH010000100.1 GCA_947501315.1 Caulobacteraceae bacterium
AGAACGGCGCCGATGATGACGTCGGCCTTGACCAGTTCCTCCTCGATCGCGCCGATCGAGGAATAGCGGGTGATGACCCGGCCCTGGGTCACTTCGTCGATATAGGCCATGCGCGGGATCGATCGTTCGAGCACCACCACTTCGGCACCCAGCCCCATGGCCATGCGGGCCGCATTGAGGCCGACGACGCCGCCGCCCAGCACCAGCACCCGCGCCGGGGCCACGCCCGGGACGCCGCAGAACAGCAGACCCATGCCGCCGTTGTGCTTCAGCAGGGTCTCGGCGGCCGAGAAGACGGCGATCCGGCCGGCCACTTCCGACATCGGGGCCAGCAGGGGCAGGCCCTTGCGGTCGTCGGTGACGGTCTCATAGGCCACGGCGGCGCATTTCGACGCCAGCAGGCCCTTGGTCTGTTCGGGGTCGGGCGCGAGGTGCAGATAGGTGAACAGGATCTGGTCCTCGCGGAGCATTTCCCACTCGACCTTCTGAGGCTCCTTCACCTTCACGATCATGTCGTTCCCGGCGAAAATGGTCTGCGCATCGGCGACGATCCTGGCCCCGGCCTTCTTATAGTCGGCGTCGGTGAAGCCCGCGCCGAGGCCGGCGCCGGTCTCGATCGAGACGGTGTGGCCGTGGGCGACGTATTCGCGCACCGCCGTCGGCGTCAGGCCGATCCGGTGTTCGTTCTTCTTGATTTCCTTGGGGACGCCGACGCGCATGGGGGTTTCCTTCTGACCGGGACGGGCCGATCTGCGGCGGCTCCGTTTCGGTCCGCAATCTAGCGGCGGTTTGACCGCAGGTTCCTGTTCTTTTCGTCGTGTGAACGATGTAAACTCGCAGACTCTGCGAAGGAGTGCGTTCTTGAAGACTGTTTCTGCTGTCGCCCTTGACGATACCGACCGGAAGATGATCCGCGCCCTCCAGGGCGACGGCCGCATGACCAACGCCGATCTGGCCCGGACGGTGAACCTGTCCGAGAGCGCCTGCCTGCGCCGCCTGCGCGCGCTGGAAGCCGCCGAGGTCATCAGCCGCTATGCCGCGATCATCAATGAACGCGCCGTAGGCCTGCCGATCAGCGTCTTCGTCACCGTGACCCTGTCATCCCAGGCCGAGGCCTCCCTGACCGCCTTCGAGACCGCCATCTCGACCGTGCCCGAGGTGGTCGAATGCTATCTGATGACCGGCGGCTCGGATTATCTGCTGCGGCTGGTGGTGCGCGACGTCGACGATCTGGAACGCGTCCATTCGCGCGAACTGACCCGCATCCCGGGCGTGACCCGGGTCTCCTCCAGCGTGGCCATGCGCACCGTCGTCAAGCGCGGCGCCCTGCCTGTTTGACACAACCCATCGTTGCGCGGATACTGATCTGATGGGCTTCTCCGAAAAACCCGCCGTCTGGACCGATCGCGAGCCGACGCTCGATGATGAAATCGGTGCGCTCGACGATGAGGACATCTTCGACATGGCCAATCTGGTTGAGGATCAGACCGGCATCCCCGGAACGATCACAATCACGACGGTGATGGGACAGCACGGACCCCGGGTGAAGTACTTTCTGAAGCGAGGCCGCCACCAGCCCAGTTTTTCGGTGGCCGTCGCCTCGACCCCCCGGGTGGTCGCAAACAGTCTCGATGAGCGGGACCTGAACCGTATGGCCCCCGAAGTCATGGCATGGGTGGCCCTGAATCATGAGGCGCTCGCCGCCTTCTGGTGGGATGGCGCAGACTGGGCGTCTCCGGAGGTCCAGACCTTCATCGCGGCGCTGAAGAAGGCCTGACCTCACCCCCGCGGGCCGCGCACCACACCGATCACCGCCACCAACAGCCAGACCGTGCCGATGATCAGCAGCAGGTCTGCGACCGGCCGGGCCAGGCCGTACAGCCCATAGTCCTGCCAGCGCCCGACGGCGAGGTCCGCCAGCCAGCCTGTCGAAAGGCCGGCTCCCAGCAGGGCGACGGGCCAGACCAACGGCCTGAGTCGAGGCTTCATCGCGGGATCAGGACCCGATCGCGTCCATGTCGCGTCCCCTGGTTTCCGGCAGCCAGATCAGGGCGACGACGACGGCCACGGCGGTGAAGGCCAGCGTGTACCAGAGGCCGAAATAGATGTTCCCCGACCAGGCCACGAGGGCGAAGCTGGCGGCAGGAAGCATGCCGCCGACCCAGCCCGTGCCGACATGGTAGGGCAGGCTCATGGCCGTATAGCGTACCCGTGTCGGGAACAGTTCGACCAGGGCGGCCGCCTGCGGTCCGTAAAGGGCCGTGGCCGCGACCATGAAGATCATCAATATGCCGAACACCATCGGCAGGTTGATCCGCTCCGGGTCGGCTTTGGCCGGATAGCCCGCCTCCACCAGAGCGGCCTTCAGCCGGGTCTCGACTCCGGTCCGCGCGGCCTTCAGCGCCGCCAGGTCCATGCCCTCGCCCTCGACCGAGGCGATCTCGACGCTGCCGATCCGGACCACGGCGACCGAGCCCGGCGCGGCCTCGACATTGCTGTAGGAAATGCCCGCGTTGGACAGAACGCTCTTGGCGATATCGCAGGAGCTGGCGAAGGCCGTCTTGCCGATCGGGTCGAACTGCAGGGCGCAGGTGGCCGGGTCGGCCATGACGACGATCGGCGATGAGGCCTGGGCTTCGGCAAGGGCGGGATTGGCCGCCCGGGTCAGGGCCTGGAAGCCGGGGAAGATGGCGATCAGGGCCAGGATCATGCCGAACAGCATCACCGGCTTGCGTCCGATCCGGTCCGAAATCCAGCCGAAGAAGACATAGAGGAAGGCAGAGACAGCGGTCACCGCCAGCATCACCAGGTCGATGGTGTTGGTGTCGACCCGCAGCACCCGCTCCATGAAGAAGCGGGCGTAGAAATAGCCGCAGTACCAGACGGCACCCTGGGCGATCATGATCCCGAACAGGGCGATCAGGACGAACCGGCCGTTACGCCAGGTGCCGAAGGCCTCCTTGAAAGGCGCGCGGCGTTCACCGCCGTCGGCCTCCATCCGGCGATAGGCCGGGCTTTCGTTCAGCTTGAGCCGGATCCACAGCGACACACCCAGCAGAAGGGCGGACAGGAGGAAGGGAATGCGCCAGCCCCATTCGTCGAAGGCCTCGGTGCCGACGATGGCGCGGGTCATCAGGATCACCGACAGGGCCCCGATCAGGCCCAGGGCGGCCGTGGTCTGGATCCAGCCGGTCATAAGGCCGCGCTTCTTCGCCGGTGCATGTTCGGCGACATAGACGACCGCCCCGCCGTACTCGCCACCGAGGGCAAAGCCCTGCAGCATTCGCATGACCAGCAGCAGGATGGGTGCGGCGATGCCGATCTGGTCATAGTCCGGCAACAGTCCGATCGCGACGGTGGCGACCCCCATCAGGGTGATGGTGACCAGGAAGGTGGTCTTGCGCCCGGTCCGGTCACCGAACCAGCCGAACACCAGGGCGCCAAGTGGCCTGACCACAAAGCCGAGCCCGAAGGTCAGAAGTGCCAGGATGTAGGCGACAGTCTCGCCGGCGTCGGCGAAGAAATGCCGCGCGATCACGGTCGCCAGGGCCCCGAAGACGAAGAAATCGTACCATTCGAAGGCTGTGCCGGTGGCCGAGGCCGCCACCACGGTTCTCAGGCCCGGGTCCGCCCGTGTCTCTGTCGCATCCGTCATCGATCGCCTCCCCGCGTGGTCATGGCGTCTCTGCGGCCGCCTGCTCCGCGATGCTAGACGGCGTTGCAGGCTGCGCAAATAGCGAAGGCCCGCCGGCGGGGGGATGCCGGCGGGCCTTCTTCAACCGAACCACGGATCGGGGGGAATCGCGGTCGGGAAGGGGGCGTCTATTTTTTGGCGTCTTCGGCCGCGCCGGTCACGGCCTCGCCGGCGGCCGAGGCGTCGCGGCCGACGCCGGAGACGGTGTTGCAGGCGGCTGTGGTCAGGGCGGCGGCGGCGGCAAACAGGATGAAGATCTTGCGCATAGACATGTTCCTTGAGGCCGGGGAGGCGGCGTCCGGCATATCAACGCCCCGGAACAGCGACGGTTCCAAGGTCGGACGGATCAGTCGGAACTATGGCTTCCGGCGTGGCGAAGGTCATGCGGGCAATCATCCCTCCGCCTGCGGCGGGGACAAATTCGACCGAGCCCCGAAGCTGTCTGGCGAAAGCACCCATCAGGGTTCGTCCCACGCCCGGGCGAAATGTCTCGCTGACGCCCGGCCCGTCGTCCTGGATTTCAAGCACGCTGGTTTCCCCTTGCACCGAGAACCGTACCTTGAGGTCGCCCCCGCGTCCGACGAAGGCGTGTTTCTGGGCATTGGTCACAGCCTCGACCAGCCAGAGCGCCAGAGGCGCAAGCTTGTCCGGATCGACGACCAGGGAGTCGGCTTCGACCGAGGACGTGACCACATGTCCGCGGCCGGTTTCGCTCGCGACCAGCTGCGCGACCAGTTCGGTCAGAAAGATGCGGGCGTCGGCGTGCCGCAGATCATGGCTCTGGTAGAGGGTGCGGTATATGAGGGCGAGCGCCGAGATGCGCTGGCGCGTATCGCCGAGTGCCGCCCTGGAGGCCGGATCGTTCAGGGTTCGCTGCTGCATCGACAGGAGTGAGGAAATGATCTGCAGATTGTTTTTCACCCGGTGGTGGATTTCGCGCATCAGCGCGTCTTTTTCGGCCATCGAGGCCTTCAGGGCGGCGTCCCGGATGACGATGGAACCAGCCAGTTCGTCCAGGGTCCGGGCCAGGCCGCGAATCTCGGTCGGGGCTTTCATGGCCTGGACCGGATGCACCGAGAACCGGCCCCGTGAATAGATGAAGGCCACCCGCTCGAGGTAGTTCAGCCAACGGATCACGACCCGTTCGCTGACCCACACCACCGCCGTGAAGGCGAACAGCCAGGTCAGCAAAGGCATGAACAAGGCGCTTATCGGGTTCAGTCGCGCCCAGGACAGTAGCCCGGGTGCAGGTGCCGAGAGCAGGGCGTAGACGTCGTGCCCGGCCAGGGCGGCGCCGGTATAGACCCGATGTCGGCCGGCGGCGTCGGTGGCCTCGAAGGTCGTGGAGGCTTTGGCGCGCGCGCGCGGCACCCATCCGGCCAGGGGGGTGCCGCCCGGCAGTGTGAAGGCGTTGACGTCTGTGGTGGCCAGCAACCGCCCGTCTGTGTCGGTGAGCGCCGCCTGGGATCCCGCGGGCAGCGAAGGATCGCTCAAGTCCGGTTGCAGACTGGTCAAGGGTATGAGGGCGACCATGGCCCCGTCGAACCGGCCCATCGGCCGTTCCACCCGCACGGCGATGATCAGCTGCGGCGGCTGGCCGGCGACGGGCGGGGCGCGTGCCAGGACTGTGTCCTCTCCCGCCCGGAGTCGCTCGAACCAGGCGCTGGCTCCGGCCTGTTTCAGCCAGGCCGGGGGCGCAGCGGCGAGGCTGTCCGAGGCACAGGCCAGCGCGCCGGTCGCGGTCAATCGTCCAAGGCCGTCCAGGTCCTCAAGTCGGGAAACCAGGGCGTTGAGCCGCGGACTGCAGGATATCTCGAGGGCTTCAGGCGTCAGGGCCAGGAGCAGTATGCCGGTACTGTCCAGTCGCGCCCGGGCGGCTGTGGCGCTCCGCTCGGCGGCCCGCTGCAGGTCCAAGCGGCGTTCGGCGTCCTGGCTCCGGAACGCCGCCTTAGTCTGGAGGCCCCCGAGGATCAGCAGAGGCAGGAGCGCGATCGCCAGCCAGAGGCCCAGCCGGAAGCGGATACCCCGGAATCTTGCGGTACCCTCTTCGCGTCCCGCCCCCCGGGAGATCGCTCGGCCGAGCCGCAACACAGCTTCAAACCTGCCTGGGGCCGCTGAGACGATCCGCGGCCGCGAGAATGGACCGCATGGCGTCGCCGGCGGCACGGCCGTCACGGGCATAGCCGCCCCTGTCCAGGGTCGCCTGCAGCGCCTTGCGCGCCCGCGAAACCCGGCTCTTCACCGTGCCCACGGCACACTGGCAGATCTCAGCCGCTTCCTCATAGGCGAAGCCGCCGGCCCCGACCAGGATCAGGGCCTCGCGCTGCTCTTCCGGCAGGGTCGCGAGGGCGAGACGCAATTCGTCCAGCGCAATCGGGGACCCCGGATCGTCCACCGCCACCAGGGTGCGCTCAGCAGCCTCCTGGTCGAGCTGCGTCTGACGCCATGAGCGACGCTTCTCGGAATAGAATTGGTTTCGCAGGATCATGAAGGTCCACGCCTTCATATTGGTGCCCATCTGATAGCTGGCGCGGGCGTCCCAAGCCTTCATCATGGCGTCCTGTGCCAGATCGTCGGCTGCGGTCGGGTCGCCGGTCAGGCTGCGCGCGAACGCCCGCAGGTGCGGGATCAGCACAACCAGTTCCCGCTTGAAGGCCGCGTCGTCGGCCGAAGGTGGCTTGAGCGGCGGGCTGGAGGCACCGCTCATTCGCCGCTCCCCCCTGATGACCGCTCATCGGCCCGGCGCAGGATTTCGAGAAAGGCGTCAGGAACCGGCTCGTTCACGACCTCATCGAACAAATGCCGGAGCTTGACCCCGATCGCCTGCTGGCGAAGGCGCGCCTCCTCAAGGCTTGCGCGCTTCCCGGGCGGCGTGCCGGGCTGGACGGAATTATCTTTCATGGAGGAAACGGTCGTCACCCTGGCGATGGTTGTTGCGAGTGCCGGAACGCCCGTCCGACGGCCGGGTTCCTGTGGAAGCGTCGATAACCGTCAAAAATTGTGCGCCTGAGTGGAACCGTGGCCGATTTGATACGTTGAGGGGGCCAGCGCTTCCTTTGTGGAGCCGCTTCTGTCGGGGATTTTACACATGAGTCTGCTGGCTCGCCTTGCGCCGCACCTTCCGTATGTCCGTCGCTATGCCCGCGCCCTGACCGGCGACCAGGCCACCGGTGACAACTATGTCCGTGTCGCCCTCGAAGCCCTCGCGGCCGGTGAGCTCCAGCTTTCACCCGAAATGACGCCGCGCGTGGCTCTGTACCATGTCTTTCACGCCATCTGGACCACCACCGGTGCCCGGCTGGAAGACATGAGCGGAATCAGGGGTCGCGAGGACGATGCAACGCGCCGCCTGATGCGGATCGCGCCGCGTTCGCGCCAGGCCTTCCTGCTGACCGCCCTGGAGGGCTTTACCCCGTCCGAGGCCGCCCAGATCCTTGACGCCGACCCCCGTGACGTCGACCGGCTGATCGCGGACGCCCAGACGGATATCGACAGGGAACTGGCGACCGACGTCCTGATCATCGAGGACGAGGCCATCATCTCGGCCGATATCGAGAGCCTGGTAGAGGAACTGGGCCATCGGGTTACCGGTACCGCCACCACCCACGCCGAGGCCGTCGATGCCGTTGCCCGTCATCGCCCGGGTCTGGTGCTGGCCGACATCCAGCTGGCCGACGGGTCGTCGGGGATCGAAGCGGTGAAGGAGATTCTGAAACAGATCGACGTGCCGGTCATCTTCATCACCGCCTTCCCGGAGCGGCTGCTGACCGGAGAACGGCCCGAGCCGACCTTCCTGATCACCAAACCGTTCCAGCCGGAAACGGTGAAGGCGGCGATCAGCCAGGCCCTGTTCTTCCACCCGGCACGCCAGAGAGCGGCCGCGTAAAGCCAGCTGTCGGGCCGGGTTGCGGTCCCGTGTCTACTCCAGGGCGGATCCTCGTGGTCCGCCTTTTTCCTTGCATCGGCTGGACAGCAGGCCGGGCCTTGCAGACTATGCGGGTTCACAAAGAAAACCCCAGGAAGACCCGGAGATGGCCATGGCTCGCGTGAATCGTCAGTGGGTGTTGCGCCAGCGGCCCAAGGGTTTGATCCGGCCCGGAGACCTCGAACTGGTCGAGGGACCGGTTCCGGCCCTGAAAGAATCCCAGGTTCTGGTCCGCACGGTCTATCTGTCGCTGGACCCCACCAATCGCACCTGGATGAACGATGCCGAGGGTTATCTGCCGCCGGTACCGATCGGCGGGGTCATGCGCGGCCTGACCCTCGGTGTGGTCGAGGAAAGCCGTTCCAGCCGGTTCCGGGCCGGCGATGTGGTGTCCCCGATGGCCGGCGGCTGGGCGGACTATGCCGTGGTCAATGAGATGGAGCTCCGGCAGGTGCACCGCGCGCCCGGCATGCCGCTGACCGCGAATCTGAGCGTGCTCGGCATGACCGGAATGACGGCCTATTTCGG
>CANMXH010000101.1 GCA_947501315.1 Caulobacteraceae bacterium
GGGCCGCCAGCAGGGCGACCCAGCCGCCCATGGAAGAGCCCACCAGAACCACCGGCCCCTTGAGGCTGTCGATCATGTGGATCGCATCCTCCCGCCAGCGTCCGATCGTGGCCTTGCGCCAGTCGCCTGAGGACCGGCCGTGCGCGAAATGGTCATAGCGGACATAGTCCCAGCCGCGTTCACGCGCTGCAGCATCCAAGGCCAGGGCCTTGGTTCCCTCCAGGTCCGAGCGGAAGCCGCCGATCCAGACCACGGTCGGACCGTCGCCCTCGACCCGGCGATACGCCAGGGTTTCACCACCCCGGCAGATCAGATGCTGGATGTCATCCAATCGCAGCTCCTCTCGCGAAACTCGTCACAGACTGATAGCGAACCCGGGAAAGCGAAGCGAAGGCCAAAACCGCGTGACCGATACCAAGACCGCCAGGAACGTCCTGTTCGTCACATCTAACCGCATCGGCGACTGCGTCATATCCTCCGGCATGATCCGCGAAATCGCGCGGCAGGTGCCGGGTGCGCGGATCACGGTGGCTTGCGGTCGGCCGCCGGCCCCCTTCTTCCGGTCCGCGCCGGACGTCGGACGGGTCATCATCCTCGACAAGAAGAAGCTGGCCGGCCACTGGTTCGAACTGTGGGGCCAGGTCGTGGGCACGCGCTGGGACCTGGTCATCGACATCCGTGGCTCGGCGCTGAGCTGGCTGATCCCGGCAAGGCGGCGCGTGGTCTACAACCGCGGCTGGGAAACCGGCCTGCGCAAGGTGGAGATGGTTTCGAGGATGATGGGCGCGCCGGCCCCGCTGGACCCTGAAATCTTCCTCGACGCCCGGGCCGTCACTGACTGCCGGGCTGTGATCGATCCGCAACTGGCGGGGGGGAGCGGCCCCGGCCCGATCATCGCCCTGGCCCCGATCGCCCACCAACCCGGCAAGAGCTGGCCGGCCGAGCGCTGGGGCGAACTGGTCGAGAGGCTGAAGGCGGAACCCCGGTTCGACGGCTGGCGCTTCATGGCCATCGGTGGCCCCGGCGACAGGCCCCCCGCGACCCCGGCACTGGAGGCCGCCGGGCCGCGCGGAATCGACTTCGTCGGCAAGGGCGACATCCTGGCCTCGGCCGCGGCGATCGACGCCGCAGACCTGTTCGTCGGCAATGATTCCGGCCTGATGCATGTCGCCGCTGCCCTGGGCCGGCCGACGCTGGGCCTGTTCGGTCCGACACAGTGGTGGCTGTACGGCCCCTGGGGTCCGCGGACCCTCATCGCCGCCTCCAATGAGACCCGCGGCGAGTTTGCGCCCATCGAGGCGCTGACGGTCGACCGTGTCTTTGAGGCCGTACTCGACCTGCACGACACCTGGATCAGCGACCGTGCGCCGCTCAAACCTTGAAGACGGGGGCTTTCGCGGTCATATAGGCGCGACAGAGGAAAGGCCGCGATCCGTCGCGCGCTCATTCTCGTCAGAACTCCGCCTCCTCATCCACACAAGGAACCGACGCTCATTCGCCGTCCGATGAACCAGCCGCCCGTCAAGGACGGGCCGCCCATGAACCACGATATCCGCGCACCGCGCGTTCTGCTCATCGATCAGAACGGCGAGAAACAGGGCGTCATGCCGACGTCAGCCGCGCTGGAAGCTGCCGAAGAGGCCGGCATGGACCTGGTTCAGATCGTCTCCACGTCCGAGCCGCCGGTCTGCAAAATTCTCGACTATGGCAAATTCCGCTTCCAGGAGCAGAAGAAGAAGGCCGAGGCGCGCAAGCGCCAGAAGGTCGTCGAGCTGAAAGAGATCAAGCTCCGCCCCAATATCGACACCCACGACTATGAGGTGAAGGCCAAGGCCATGCACCGCTTCTTCGACGAGGGTGACAAGGTCAAGGTGACGCTGCGCTTCCGCGGCCGCGAGATGGCCCACCCGGAACTGGGCATGAAACTGCTCAACAAGGTCCAGGCCGATTTCGAGGATATCGCCAAGGTCGAATACGCCCCGCGTATGGAAGGCCGTCAGATGATCATGATCCTGGCGCCGAAATAGCCGCCGCGCCTTGCAGACTACGGGACGCCCCGACCGGAAACGGCCGGGGCGTTTTCGTTTTCCAGCTTCGCCTTGCGCGCCTGCGCGATCTGGCTGACAGAGGGGTCGCCTCCCGCCCGAGTACCGCCCCGTGACGTCTGCCGCCCTGCCCCCGCCCCCGTCGCGATCGGCGCTGTTCGTCCTGTTCGGGGTGGTGTTCATCAATCTGGTCGGCTTCGGCATCGTCATCCCGCTGCTGCCCTTCTATGGCCAGAGCCTGGATGCCCCTACCTGGCAGGTGACGATCATGTTCTCGGCCTATTCGCTGGGCCAGTTCGTCGCCGAGCCCTTCTGGGGCCGGCTCTCCGACCGGATCGGGCGCAAACCGGTGCTGCTGATCACCATACTGGCCAATGCCGCCGGCTATCTGGCGCTCGCCTTCGTGCCCAATATCTGGCTGGCGATCGCGGTGCGGCTGTTTACCGGCTTTGGCGCGGGCAATGTCTCGACGGCCCAGGGCTATGTCGCGGACGTCACCCCGCCCGAACTGCGCGCCGGCCGTATGGGACTGATCGGCGCCGCCTTCGGCCTCGGCTTCATCTTCGGCCCGGCGATCGGCGGCCTGCTGACCCATCCGGAGCTCGGAAAGCTGGGCTATCAGCTGCCGATCTTCACCGCCTCCGGCCTGTGCCTTATGGCTGCCATCGGGGTTGCCGTCCTGCTGAAGGAAAGCCGGGTCAAGGCGGACCCCGCTGCGCCCCGCCCACCCTTTCTCGGCGGGGTGCATGACGCCGTGGCCAATCCGGTGGTGTCACGGGTGCTGCTGGTGACCCTGATCTATATGGGCGGGTTTTCGGGCTGGGAATCGACCTTCGGCTTCTGGACCGAGGCCCGCTACGGCTGGACCGCGCGCGAGGTCGGCCTGTGTTTCGTGGTCGTCGGGATCGTCTCGGTGGCCTGTCAGGGCTTTCTGGCCGGCCGGCTGGCGCGCCGGTTCGGTGAGTCCCGTGTGCTGGCGTTCGGCTGCCTGACCTTCGGCACCAGCCTGATTGCCCAGGTCTTCGCCAGCCGACTGTGGCCTGATGCCGACTGGATGGTGCCGGCCATCATGGCGGTGGGAGCCTCGGGCATGGCGATGACCATGCCCAATCTCTCGGCCCTGATCTCCCGTTCGGTCGACCCGGATCGCCAGGGGGCCATGCTGGGGCTGAACATGGCCTCCAGCTCGATCGCACGGATCTTTGGTCCGATCATCGCCGGGGCCATCTTCTCGCAGATCGGCCACGACTGGCCCCTGATCATCGGCGCCGCCATGACCATTCCGGCCGCGGTGATGGCGATCAATGCCGGACGGGCGTTCCGGAAGCGGCTGGCGGCTGCGGTCCCCGCCACCGGGCAATAGCCTGCGGCCTTGCTTTCCCGCGCCGGCTGGCCTAGAAGCCGCGCCTTCGCGTACCGAACCGCCGGGCTAACAGGCATGCCTGGGCGGTTCTCATCAGGGTTTCCACTCCGACGGCTCACAAGGCCGAAAGAACCGGTAACCCACTCAAAAAGAGAGTGAAAATGCCCAAACTGAAGACAAAGTCGGGCGCCAAGAAGCGCTTCAAATTCACGGCGACTGGCAAGGTCAAGGCCGGGGTGGCAGGCAAGCGGCACCGCTTGATCAGCCACAACAGCAAATACATCCGCCAGAACCGCGGCACCTCGGTCATGGCCGACGCCGACGCCAAGAAGATCAAATCCTACATGCCGTACGCCTGATCGGCGCGCGCAGTAACGATCTGATTTTCCCATAGAATTTGAAAGGATAGCGACATGGCTCGCGTCAAACGCGGCGTAGTTTCACACGCCAGACACAAGAAGGTTCTCAAGCAGGCCAAGGGTTTCTACGGCCGCCGCAAGAACACCATCCGTACCGCCAAGGCCGCCGTCGATCGTGCCGGCCAGTACGCCTACCGCGACCGCCGCAACAAGAAGCGCTCGTTCCGCGCCCTGTGGATCCAGCGCATCAACGCCGCCGCGCGTCTGGAAGGCTTTACCTATTCGCAGTTCATGCACGGCCTCGGCGAGGCCGGTATCGAGCTGGACCGCAAGGTCCTGGCCTCGATGGCCGCTGACGAAGTCGCCTTCAAGGCCGTGGCCGACAAGGTCCGCGAGGCGCTGAAGGCCTGATTTTCCGGCAACGGAAGACGCAAAAGCCCTCCGGCCCGCGCCGGGGGGCTTTTTGCTTTTCGGGTGGTTGGTGATTGGTGGCTGGTGATGCACCGGGGCCGTTCCAGCCGCTGGTTTGGATCCTCGCAAGCCACCTGCCTACCCAGTCACCAACCACCAATCACCAGCCACCTCTCCAGCCCACCGGCTGTCAGACCTTCCGTCCCTCGCTGTCAGCGGCTAGACGACTGCACAATGACCGATCTCGCCCAACTCGAACTCGACCTGATCAACGCCATCAGCGGCGCGCAGACCGCCGCAGCGGTCGAGGAACTGCGTGTCGCGGCCCTCGGCAAATCCGGCTCCATCTCCGGCCTGCTCAAGGGGATGGGGGCGCTGAGCCCTGATGAGCGGCGCGAACAGGGGCCGGTGATCAACGGCCTGCGCGACCGGGTTTCGGCAGCCCTGGGCACCCGCAAGGCCGAGCTGGAAGGCGCCGAGCTGGACGCCCGGCTGAAGGCCGAGCACATCGACCTGACCCTGCCCTCGCGGCCGCGCCGTGCCGGCTCGGTGCATCCGACCATGCAGGTCATGGACGAGATGATTGCCGTCTTCGCCGACATGGGCTTCGCCGTCGCCGAAGGCCCGGACATCGAGGACGATTTCCACAATTTCACGGCGCTGAATTTCCCGCCCAAACATCCGGCGCGGGAGATGCATGACACCTTCTTCCTGCGACCCGATCCGGAGACGGGCGAGCGCAAGGTGCTGCGCACCCACACCAGCCCGGTGCAGGTGCGGACCATGATGACCCAGACGCCGCCGATCCGGATTATCGCCCCCGGCCGGACCTTCCGGAAGGACTCGGACGCCACCCACACGCCGATGTTCCATCAGGTCGAGGGACTGGTCATCGACCGCGACATCCACATGGGCCATCTGAAATGGACGCTGGAGACCTTCGTCGCCCGCTTCTTCGAGGTCGACGGCGTCGACGCCCGCTTCCGGCCGCACCATTTCCCCTTCACCGAACCCTCGGCCGAGATGGACATCCGCTGTGACCGGTCGGGCGGCGCGCTGAAGCTGAACCAGGGCGACAGCTGGATGGAGATCCTCGGCTGCGGCATGGTGCATCCGAACGTGCTGCGGAACTGCGGCATCGATCCGGACGAGTTCCAGGGCTTTGCCTTCGGCATGGGCGTGGATCGCCTGGCCATGCTGAAATACGGCATCCCCGACCTGCGCCCGATGTTCGACGCCGATACCCGGTGGCTGGCCCACTACGGCTTCTCCGCCTTCGCCGCCCCCAATTCCGCCTCTGGCCTGAGCTGATCCCATGACCGAAGACACTGCGAAAATCTCTGCTGCGGAGGCCGCCGGCCGCGCGATGGTGGCGCGCACCCGGTTCGAGAAGGAGGCCGTCTGGCTTCCCGTGCTGGCGGTGAATCACTGGAACGCCGGCGAGATGGTGATCGCCGGCAAGACCTTCACCGACTGCGTCATCGAGGGCCCTGCGGTAATGGCGGTGATGAACGGCACGACCTTCGACAGCTGCAACATGGGCTCAGCCGCCAATCCGCGGAACCTGCTGCTCAAGCCGCTCGGCGACAGGATCGTCGGCGCGATCGGCATGTCGGACTGCCGCTTCGTGCGCTGCCGGTTCGCCCAGGTCGCCTTCACCGGCGACGACGCCCTGCTGGCCGAGCTGGAAAAGGGAATCGTCGCCGGCAATGCCGGCATGGAAGTGTCCGGAGGCGACGCGGCGTGAAATTCACCCTCTCCTGGCTGAAGGAGCATCTCGACACGGACGCCGACGTGGCGGCCGTGGCCGACGCCATGACCATGGCCGGTCTGGAGGTCGAGGAGGTCCATGATCCGATCGCCGCCCTGGCGCCCTTTACCGTGGCGCGGATCGTCTCGGCCGAACCGCATCCCAATGCCGACCGTCTGCGCGTCTGCCAGGTGGATACGGTGGACGGACGCAAGGAGATCGTCTGCGGCGCGCCCAATGCGCGCGCAGGTCTGACCACCATCTATGCGCCGATCGGTGCCTTCGTTCCCGGACTGGGCGTGACCCTGGTCGAGAAGCCGGTGCGGGGCGTCGTCTCGAACGGCATGCTGTGCTCCGCCTCTGAGCTGGAGCTGGCGGGCGAGAGCGACGGCATCCTCGAACTGGCAGACGACCTGGCTGTGGGAACCCCGGCAGCCGGCGTCTTCGGTGCCGAACCCGTCATCGATTTCGAAGTGACCCCGAACCGGCCCGACTGGCTGGGTGTCGCCGGCATCGCGCGCGATCTGGCGGCGGCCAGTCTGGGTCAGTTGAAGACCCCTTCAATCCTGCCGGTCGCAGGGACCTTCCCTTCGCCGATCACCGTGCGGATCGACGCACCCGAAATGTGTCCGGTGTTCGCCGGACGGCTGATCCGGGGCGTGAAGAACGGCCCATCGCCCGAGTGGCTGCAGCGTCGGCTGACGGCCATCGGCCTGCGCTCGATCAACCGGCTGGTGGATGTGACCAATCTGGTCGCCTATGACCGCTGCCGGCCCCTGCATGTCTATGATGCGGCCAAACTGGTCGGCGGCGAGATCGTGGTGCGCGGCGGCCAGGTCGCACCGGCGGCAGGCGAAGCGGAACAGCTGATCGCGCTCGACGGCAAGACCTATAGTGTCGACCCGGCCATGTGCCTGATCGCCGACGAGGGTGGCGAGCGGGCGATCGGCCTTGGCGGCGTCATGGGCGGCGTCTCGACCGGTTGTTCGGACGATACCACCGATGTCTTCGTCGAATCTGCCTGGTTCGACCCCATTCTGACGGCCCAGACCGGCCGGACGCTGTCGCTGAACTCCGATGCCCAGTACCGGTTCGCGCGCGGCGTGGATCCTGCCTCCGTCTTGCCCGGCCTGGAGCTGGCCACCCGGCTGATCCTCGACCTGTGCGGCGGCGAGCCGTCGGATCTGGTGGTGGCGGGTCGGGCCCCGGTCGATCCTGCGGCCTTCGCCTTCGATCCGGCCCGGGTGGCATCGCTGACCGGGCTGGCACTGGACGACGACCGCATCGCCGGGATTTTGACCCGCCTCGGCTTCGAGGTCGTACGCGGAACACCGTGGACAGTGACGCCGCCGTCCTGGCGCCGCGACGTCGAGGGGCCCGCTGATCTGGTAGAGGAAGTCGCCCGCATCGAGGGCTACGGCGCCCTGCCGTCCACCCCCTTGCCGGATTTGGGCGCGCCGTCGAAGGGCGTGCTGAGCCCGCGTCAGGCACGGGTGCGGATGGCCCGGCGGGCGCTGGCGGCCATGGGCTATGCCGAGGCGGTGACCTGGTCCTTCACCAAACAATCGACTGCTGCCCTGTTCGGCGGCGGCGACGACAGCCTGCGGGTCGAAAACCCCATCGCCGCCGATCTGGATTGCATGCGGCCCTCGGCCCTGCCCAATCTGATCGAGGCGGCGGCGCGCAACGCCGCGCGAGGCCATGCCGACGCCGCCCTGTTCGAGATCGGCCCCATCTATCTGAACGACCAGCCGGACGGTCAGCGCACCGTCATCGCCGGTCTGATCGCCCCCCGCGTCGCGCGTCACTGGGGCACGGCGCCGGAAGATGCCCTGTTCGGCCTCAAGGGCGACCTGATGGCTCTGCTGGAGGCGCTGGGCGCGCCCGTGGCCTCTTTGCAGCTGGTTCAGGGGCAGAACCGCCCTTGGTGGCATCCGGGTCGCTCGGCAAGGCTGCAGCTGGGCCCGAAGACCCTCATCGTCGAGTTCGGGGCCCTGCATCCCCGTGTGCTGAAGGCGCTGGACGCCGATGCACCCATGCTGGCCTTCGAGATCGTTCTGGACGCCGTGCCCGA
>CANMXH010000102.1 GCA_947501315.1 Caulobacteraceae bacterium
AACCCCAGCCCCAATGCCGCGAACCTGTCGATGGCGCGGGCCTATGCGGGCACGGTGATGCTGGAGGGCACGACCCTGTCCGAGGGGCGCGGCACGACGCGGCCGCTGGAGCTGTTCGGGGCACCGGACATCGACGCCCGCGCGGTGATCGCGGAGATGCAGGCGTTCGCGCCGCAGTGGCTGCAGGGCTGTGTCCTGCGCGACTGCTGGTTCGAGCCGACCTTCCACAAGCATGTGAACCTGCTGTGCAACGGGGTGCAGATCCACGTCGATGACCCGGCCTATGACCATGCGGCGTTCAGGCCCTGGCGGCTGCAGGCACTGGGGTTCAAAGCGATCCGGCGGCTGTATCCCGACTACGCCCTGTGGCGGGACTTCCCGTACGAATACGTCTTCGACAAGCTGGCGATCGATGTGATCAACGGCGGCCCTGGGCTGCGCGAATGGGTCGATGATCCGGCAGCGACGCCGGCCGATCTGGAGGCGCTGGCCGGGCCGGACGAGGCGGCATGGTGCGACATCCGGCGGCCGTTCCTTCTTTACTGATCTTTTTGGTGCGTTCGCGCGGGCCCCAATAGCGGCCTCTGCAGGAGTGGCGATTTCCATGGCTCATTTCGGGGCGATGATGGCCGTGGTGGCTCTGGCGGGCCTCGGCCAGGAGCCGGGTCTTCTGGGCGACAGCGTCGACTGGCGCGAGATTCCGTTTGCGATCGTGGAGGCGAAGCCGCTCATCGAGGCGCGTGTGAAAGGAACGCCGGGCCGGATGATGTTCGACACGGGCACGCCGTTGACCGTTCTGGTGAACCGCGATGCCGTGGCCCTTGAAGGCGGGCACGACTCCCGCACCGGCAGCGTGGCGTCGGGGCAGAGCGTGGACATCCGCAATCATGCCCCCGTTCCGATCGAGTTCGGTGGCGTGGCGATAGCTGTCGGCCCGGTTCTGATCAGCGGCGATTTCGGATTCACCGAGGTCGCCTTCGGCGAGGATTTTCTCGGCTTCGTCGGCACGCCGGCGGTGGAGGAGGGTGCCTTCCTGCTGGACTACAGTCGCCAGATGCTGACGATCCTGAGAACCGATGCGGACGGCACGCTCGCCGTCGGGCCGCCGGCGTCAGGAGAGGTGGTCGCCCGGTTCAGCTTCGTCCGCGATGAGAGCGAACAGCCGACGACCGGGGCCTTCATCGGCTCGCTGCCGATCGTTCTCGACTTCGACACGGGGGACAGTGGCACCCTCTATCTGCGCCCGGAAACGCGGGCCAGCCTTGAGGCGGAGGGGGGGCTGGCCGTCGAGGGCGACGAAGCGGTGCTCCGTGCGCTCCGCCTTGGCGGCGCGGTTTTCGCCGGGGTAACCGTCAGGATCATTGAAGCCGGCGGTGCTGAAGACGGCCGCACCTGGTCTGGCTCCAACTCGCTGAGGCTGGGTGCGGGCTTCCTGTCGGAGCACCCGAGCCTGTGGAACTATCCGGCCGGGACCATCACCATTCTGGAACCGGGTGCGGCGTTTCTCGCGCCGCGTTAAGCTGACGCCGCGGCCGGGCGATCAGGCCGGCTTTTCCGTCAGCCGCTTGTCCAGATAGGCACCGACGCGGGTCTCCACGGCGCTGATGTGGTTCTGCCAGAAATGGGTCGCGCCCTCTTCCAGCTCATAGTCTATGATGATGCCCTTCTGGGTGCGCAGCTTGTTGACCACGCGCTCGACCTCGACCGGCGGGACGACGGTGTCATTGGTGCCGTGCAGGAACAGGCCCGAGGCCGGGCAGGGGGCCAGGAAGCTGAAGTCGTACATATTCGAGGGCGGCGAGACCGAGATGAAGCCGTCCGTCTCCGGGCGGCGCATCAGCAGCTGCATGCCGATATAGGCCCCGAACTGATAGCCGCCGACCCAGGTCTGGGAGGCACCGGGGTTGTTGGACTGGAGCCAGTCCAGGGCCGTGGCCGCGTCGGCCAATTCGCCGATGCCGCTGTCGAACTCGCCCTGCGACTTGCCCACGCCGCGGCTGTTGTAACGCAGTGTCGCGAAGCCGCGCTTCTGGAACAGCTGGTACAGGGTCACCGTGACCGGGTTGTTCATATGCCCGTTCGCCTTGGGGTGCGGATGCAGGATCAGGGCGATCGGCGCGTTCGGGCGTTTGCCCGGCGAGTAGCGGCCTTCGATACGGCCAGAGGCGCCGGGCAGGATGACTTCAGGCATATGCGTCGAATTCCGTGTTCAACTGTCATTTCGCACCTGCGTAATACTTGACCACAGCGGTAGGACTTTCTAAGTCCCCCGTGCGCGCCGACGCCTTTGCGAAGGCGCGGGTTCTAGCACAGGACCCTCGAAAAGCGCGCGATTTTTGAAGGTAGACGATGCGCCTGTCGACCAAGGGACGATACGCCGTGATGGCGATGGCCGATCTGGCCCGCAACGGGCAGGGCGAGGGCGGTGCCCGGGCGGTGTCGCTGGCCGAAATTGCGACGCGTCAGGAGATTTCCCTGAGCTATCTGGAACAGTTGTTCGCCCGGCTCCGGAAGGGCGGTCTGGTGCAGAGTGTGCGTGGGCCCGGCGGCGGCTACCGGCTGGCCAAGGGTGCCGCTGACACGGTGGTGGCCGAGATTGTGCTGGCCGTCGACGAGCCTATTCGCGCCACTCGCTGCATCGGCCATTCCTCGCCCAAGGGCTGTATGATGGCCGGCGAGCGCTGCATCACCCACAATCTTTGGGAAGATCTCGGCGACGAAATCCACCGCTATCTGGCCGGGGTGTCGCTGGAGGATGTGGTGATGAACCGCACGGGTGCACGCCGCCGGACAGGTGTATCGGACGCCGGAACCGGCATCGGAGTGGCGGCGTGAGCGGCATCTATCTGGATTACAATGCCTCCGGCCTCGTCCGGCCTGAGGTCCAGTCGGCAATGGCCGAGGCCCTGGCCGACGGCGGCAATCCCAATGCGGTCCATGCGGCAGGGCGGCGGGCGCGGGCGCGGGTCGAGACGGCCCGGGCCCGGGTGGCCGATCTGGTCGGGGCTGATCCGACGGCGGTGGTCTTCTCGAGCGGAGGCACGGAATCGAATGCCCAGGCCGTGGCCAGCGCCATCGCGGCGGGCTGCGAGCGGCTGATCGTCAGCGCCACCGAACATCCCTGCGTGGCCGAGGCGGCGAACGCAAGCGGCGTCCCGGTCGAGATCCTCCCGGTCGACACGAGCGGCGTGGTTGATCTGGCCTGGCTGGCGGGAGCCCTCGGGCGTCCGGGCCGGGCGCTGGTGGCCATCCACCATGCGAACAATGAGAGTGGTGTGATCCAGCCGATCGCCGAGGCGGCGGTTCTGGTGCGGGCGGCGGGCGGCTGGCTGCACGTGGATGCCATCCAGACGGCGGGCAAGATCCCGGTCGACATGCGGGCGCTGGGTGCCGACACCCTGACCCTGTCGGCGCACAAGCTCGGCGGACCGCAGGGCGTCGGGGCCCTGATCTCCAAGGACGGCGCGCCGATCATCCGGACCCTGCACGGGGCGGGGCAGGAGCGGGGTCTGCGCGCGGGCACCGAGAATGTGCCCGGCATCGTCGGCTTCGGCGTCTCGGCCGATTGCGCCGCGCGCGACCTCGACACTGCCTTGGCCCATGCGGCCTGGCGCGACGCGGCCGCAGACGCCGTCACGGCCGCCGGGGCGATCATCATCGGTGGGGCGGCCGAGCGCCTGCCCAACACCCTGTTCATGGCCGTCGAGGGCTGGGACAGCCCGCAGCAGCTGATCACCCTCGACCTGCAGGGCGTCATGGTCTCTGCCGGCAGCGCCTGTTCCTCGGGCAAGACCAAGCCGTCCAAGACCATCATGGCAATGGGGCTGGACCATTTGGCCACCGGCGGCGTGCGCGTCTCGGGCGGCTGGGGCACGACCCGGGAGGACTGGCAGCGGTTCGCCGCCGCCTGGGTCGAGGCCTATGCCAAACATCGCGCCCGGACCGCCGAGCGCCAGAAAGCTGACGCCTGATGGCCGCTGTTCAGAAGACCATCGACGCCGTCGCCGCGCTGGAGAAGTACGAGCACGGCTTCACCTCGGACATCGAGACGGAATACGCCCCCAAGGGGCTGAGCGCCGACATCGTGCGCTTCATTTCGGAGAAGAAGGGCGAGCCGGCGTGGATGCTGGAGTGGCGGCTGGCCGCCTATGAGCGCTGGCTGGCGATGGAGGAGCCGACCTGGGCGTCGGTGAAATATACGCCGATCGACTATCAGGACCTCTTCTACTACGCCGCGCCGAAAGAGAAGGCCGGGCTGAAGTCGCTGGACGAGGTCGATCCGGAGATCCTCGCCATCTACGCCAAGCTGGGCATCCCGCTGAAGGAGCAGGAAGTGCTGGCGGGCGTTGAGGGCGCGGCGCGCTACGCCGTGGACGCGGTGTTTGACAGCGTCAGCGTGGTCACCACCTTCAAGGCCGAGCTGGCAAAGGTGGGCGTGATTTTCATGCCGATTTCCGAGGCCTTGCGCGAGCATCCTGAGCTGGTGCGCAAATATCTGGGGTCGGTGGTGCCGGTCTCGGACAACTATTTCGCGGCCCTGAACAGTGCGGTCTTTAGCGACGGCTCGTTCGTCTACATCCCGCCGGGCGTGAAGTGCCCGATGGAGCTGTCGACCTATTTCCGCATCAATGCGTCGAACACCGGCCAGTTCGAACGCACCCTGATCATCGCCGACAAGGGCAGCTACTGCTCCTATCTGGAGGGCTGCACCGCCCCGATGCGGGACGAGAACCAGCTGCATGCGGCGGTGGTCGAGCTGGTGGCGCTGGACGACGCCGAGATCAAATATTCGACGGTCCAGAACTGGTACCCCGGCGACGCCGAGGGCAAGGGCGGCATCTATAATTTCGTCACCAAGCGGGCCGACTGCCGGGGCGACCGGTCGAAGGTCAGCTGGACCCAGGTCGAGACCGGCTCGGCGGTGACCTGGAAATATCCGTCCTGCATCCTCAAGGGCGAGGAGAGCTCGGGCGAATTCTATTCGATCGCCATCACCAACGGACATCAGCAGGCCGACACTGGCACCAAGATGATCCATCTGGGCAAGAACTCGAAGAGCCGGATCATCGCCAAGGCGGTCTCGGCGGGTAAGTCGGATTCGACCTATCGCGGGCTGGTGTCGGTGCATCCGAAGGCGACGGGGGTGCGCAACTTCACCCAGTGCGACAGCCTGCTGATCGGCAAGGACTGCGGCTCGCACACCGTGCCCTATATCGAGGCCCGCAACGGCTCGGCCCAGCTGGAGCACGAGGCGACGACGACGCGCCTGTCGGACGACCAGCTGTTCTATGCCCAGCAGCGCGGCCTTTCACAGGAGGAGGCCGTGGCCCTTCTGGTCAACGGCTTTGTCCGCGACGTCATGCAGAAGCTGCCGATGGAGTTCGCCGTCGAGGCCCAGAAACTGGTGGCGATCAGTCTGGAAGGGAGCGTGGGGTGAACAATCAACCAACGGCCGTTCCCCATGCCGCGATTGACTACAGCGACGCCGAGCGTTGGACACAAGACGGCGACTTTCCTGATGTCGATGGTACACGTGTCCGAGCCTACGACGATGTGGTGCTGCTGAGCGAAACTCTGTCCGAAGACGACTTTGGCATCAGAGTGCCAGCTGGCACGGTCGGGACGGTGTTGTTTCACTGCGGCGACGCAGACGGACTACTTCAACTGGAAGTCTATCCCGAGCCGATAAGGTCAGGCGTCGATATTGGCTATGCCCGGCCGTCTCAGGTCCGGCTCCATCAAACAAACGAAAAGAAATACCCGCGCTGATGCTCGCTATCTCCAACCTCCACGTCTCCGTCGGCGACAAGCCGATCCTCAAGGGGCTGACGCTCGACGTTCCGGCGGGCGAGGTGCATGCCATCATGGGGCCGAACGGGGCCGGCAAGTCGACGCTGGGCTATGCCGTGGCCGGACGACCCGGCTATGAGGCGACCGAAGGGTCCGTGTCATGGAAAGGCGAGGACCTGCTGGGTCTGGAGCCCGCCGAGCGCTCGGCGAAGGGCGTCTTCCTGTCGTTCCAGTATCCGATCGAGATTCCCGGCGTGCCGGCCCTGACCTTCGTGCGCACGGCGCTGAACGCCCAGAAGCGCGCGCGGGGCGAGGAGGAGGTCTCGGCCCCGAACTTCCTGAAGATGGTCAAGGCGGCGGCGACGACGTTGAAGATGGATTTCGACATGCTGAAGCGGCCGCTGAACGTCGGCTTCTCGGGCGGCGAGAAGAAGCGGATGGAGATCCTGCAGATGGCCCTGCTGGAGCCGTCGCTGCTGATCCTCGACGAGACGGATTCCGGCCTCGACATCGACGCCCTGCGGATCGTGTCGGAAGGCGTCAACGCCCTGCGTTCGCCCGACCGCGCCATGCTGGTGATCACCCACTATCAGCGGCTGCTGGACTACATCAAACCGGACCGTGTGCATGTGCTGGCCGGCGGGCGGATCGTGGCCTCGGGCGGGCCAGAACTGGCGCTGCAGCTGGAGGCGGAAGGGTATGACAAATACCTGCCGGCCGCGGCGTGAGGTTGGCGCTCGCAGTTATAGCCCTCCCCCTCGACGGGGGAGGGTTGGGTGGGGGTGCTCGTGCCGTCGATGCCGGGACGGGCGCAGAAGGCTCAGACCGCGCCTCACGCGCCAGTCTGACAAGCAGCCTGCCTCCACCCCCATCCCCAACCCTTCCCCCGTCGAGGGGGAAGGGAGTCGAAGGGGGACCAGCGTGAACGCTTACCTGCAAATCGACCTTCGCGATCCGTCCTCCTTCCCGACCCGCCGCGTCGAGGCATGGAAATACACCGACCTGAGCCGCGCCCTGCGCGAGACCCCGCCGGTGTCGCCTCATGCCGATGTCGCGCCGGGCGGGCCGTTTGCGGCGCTGGGTGGGGACGAACTGGCGGTGGTCAACGGCCATGGCGAGGGCCGTTCCGGCCTGATCGCCGAGGGACCGGGCGACCATGTCGCGCGCCTGCGGTTCGTCTCGACGGCAGATGGGGCAGGGCATCAGGCGAGGGTGTCGGTCGAGGTCAGGGCAGGGGCGTCGCTGCTGCTGCTGGAGAGCTATGAGGGCCGGGCGGCGGGCTATGTGTCCAATGTCGCGCTGGACATCAACCTCGGCGAGGGCGCGCGCCTGACGCGGGTGGTGATCGAGGACGATGCCGAAGACGCTGTGTCGATCGCGACAGCCGAGGTGTCGCTCGGCGAGCGTGCCCACTTTGCTCAGGTCGTGCTGACCACCGGCGCGAAACTGCAACGGCATGAGACACGACTGGCTCATCCCGGCGAAGGTGCCGAGGTGCGGATCGACGGCCTGTATCTGCTGGACGGCGCGCGACATTCGGACCTGACCAGCGTGGTGTCCCACGGGGGCCTGAACGGCGTCACCTCCCAGCTGACCAAGGGCGTCGTCCGCGATACCGCCCGCGGCGTCTTCCAGGGCAAGATCATCGTCGAGCGCGGGGCTGACGGCACCGATGCGCGGATGGGGCACCACGCCTTGATCCTCGGCGAGCGGGCCGAGATCGACGCCAAGCCGGAGCTGGAGATCTATGCCGACGACGTGCAGTGCGCGCACGGCAATACGGTCGGAAATCTGGATGAAGCGGCGCTGTTCTACATGCAGCAACGCGGCATTTCCGCCGATGAGGCCCGGGCCCTGCTGACCCAGGCCTTCCTGATCGAGGTTATCGACCGGATCGAACACGAGGGCGCGAGAGAGGTGGTGCGGGAATGGCTGGAGGCGAGACTTTGACCATTCCTCCCCCATCGGGGGAGGGGGACCGCGAAGCGGTGGAGGGGCGTTTGCTCCGGGCTCGCTTCGACACCCCTC
>CANMXH010000103.1 GCA_947501315.1 Caulobacteraceae bacterium
CTCGCCGAGGTGCCGCTGTGCCGCGTGCCGGGGCGGACGCCGTCGATCCTTTTCTCAAAGCTGACGCCGGGGGCTCGCATCCCGCCGCACCACGGGCTGATCAATACCCGGCTGATCTGCCACCTGCCCCTGATAGCCCCGCCCGGCAGCCGCTTCCGGGTCGGCAACGACGTCCGCGACTGGCGCGAGGGCCAGGCCTGGGCCTTTGATGACACCATCGAGCATGAAGCCGCCAACGACAGCGGCCAGGATCGCACCATCCTGATCTTCGATGTCTGGAAACCGGAGATGAGTGAGGAGGAGCGGGCGCTCGTCTCGGCCCTGTTCCAGGCCGTCGACGGCTATGGTGCGGGCGGTCAGGCCTGGGGCGTCTAGGTCCTCACCCGGGCCGGATTGCCGACGGCGGTCGCGCCCTCGGGCACGTCACGCGTCACGACAGAGCCGGCACCGATCACCGCGTCATCGCCGATGGTGACGCCGGGCAGGATGATGGCTCCGCCGCCGATCCAGACGTTTCTGCCAATGGTGACGGGCCGGCCGAACTCTATCCCGGCGGCCCGCTCGACGGCGTCGCGCGGGTGGTCGGCCGTAAGGATCTGCACCGCCGGACCGATCTGTGTCTGGTCGCCGATCCCGACCTCACAGACGTCGAGGATGATGCAGTTGAAATTCAGGAAGACGCCGCGGCCCAGCCGGATGTTGTAGCCATAGTCGCAGTGGAACGGCGGGCGGATGATTGCGCCCTCGCCCACTTCGCCCATCCTCTGACGTAACAGGTCGCGTCGTTCGGCGGGGCTGGCCCCCATGGCGGCATTGTAGCGCGCCATCCAGTGCCTTGAGGCGGTCTGGTCGGCCTGAAGCTCGGGATCGCCGGGATCGTACGGCAGACCCGAAATCATCTTTTGGCGTTCGCTCATGAACATCGGTCTGTCCCCGCCTCAGTGAGGTGAGATCGACCGTTCGGACGGCGCGGGTCAAGCCCGCATTCGACCTAGGCGGCGGCGAAGATGCTGCGGAACAGGGTTGCACCATCGGCGGAGCCCAGCTCTTCCTCGAACGCCCGGTCGGGGTGAGGCATCAGGCCCAGCACATTGCCGCGCGCATTCTGGAGGCCGGCGATGTCTGCGACCGAGCCGTTCGGATTGTCGACATAGCGGAACACCACCTGCCCCTCGCCCTCGATCCGGGCCAGGGTCTCTGCGTCGGCGAAATAGTTTCCGTCGCCATTGCCTTGGGTCATCACCACCTCGCGCTGGCCCTGATAGCCGGCGGTGAAACGGGTCTGGCCGTTGGCGACGGTCAGGGCGATGGGCTTGCAGACATATTTCAGCCCGGCGTTCCGCAGCAGGGCGCCCGGCAACATTCCGGCCTCGCACAGGATCTGGAAGCCGTTGCAGATGCCGACCACGGCCACACCGTCGTCGGCAGCCTTCATGACCGCCCGCATCACCGGCGACTGGGCCGCCATGGCTCCGCAGCGCAGATAGTCGCCGTAGGAGAAGCCACCCGGCAGGACAATCAGGTCCAGGCCCGACGGCAGTTCCGTCTCCTGATGCCAGACCATGTCGACCCGCTCGCCAGTGGAGCGTTCGACGGCGACCTTGCAGTCACGGTCGCAGTTGGAACCCGGAAAGACGATGACGGCTGCGCTCATGGCGGGGGCACCTAGCAGTGTTCGGACGGCTTGTCAGGCGGTGGCTGCCGGTTCAGCCCCTGTTCTCGTAGATCCCGGTGATCGAGGCTCGGGCCAGGGTGTGGAAATGCAGGTTGAAGCCGAAGATGGCTCCCGAATTATCGGGCGTTACCTCCAGCCTTTCCGCGTCGACCGCGAAGACCGTGAAAATGTAGCGGTGCGGGCCATGGCCCTGCGGCGGGGCGGCCCCACCGAAGCCCGGAGGTCCGAAATCGGTGCGGCCTTCGACCGCGGCTGTTGGCAGGCCGGCGGACGATGCGCCTTCGGCGAGTGCGGTCACATCGGCGGGAATATTGGCGACCGTCCAGTGCCAGAAACCCGAGCCGGTCGGCGCATCGGGGTCGAAACAGGTGATGGCGAAGCTCCTGGTTCCCTCCGGGGCGCCGGACCAGCTGAGCTGCGGCGAGCGGTTGCCCCGAGCGTAAACCTGGGCATCGGGCAGGGCACTGCCGTCGGTGAAGCCGGTGGAGGTGACAGTGAAGGTCATGGCGTGTTCCTCGATAGGGCGGGCCCGGGCGAATAATCGCGCCCCGCGTCGCTAGTGGGCCGCTTCCTTGGCTGCAGGCGTAAAGGCCGAATCGTCCGTCAGCCCCCCCGCCAGTGCGGCGGCGAAGATCAGGACGCCGACCAGAACGAAAGCCGCGACCGAAAACCGGATCAGCCGTTTCATGCGACCTCGATGCGGTAGCTTTCGATCACGGTGTTGGCCAGCAGGGTCTCGCACATGCGTTTGACCTCGGCGGCCTTGTCCTCGACGCCTTCGCCGAGGTCGAACTCGATCAATTTGCCGACGCGGGCGTTCGATACATCAGCCCAGCCAAGGCCCTGAAGGGCCCCTTCGACGGCCTTGCCCTGAACGTCGAGCACGCCGGGTTTGAGAAAGACGTGAACCTTGACCTTCGCCATCAGTGCAGTCCCCCCTGAATCACGGTCGGCATATCCTTCATGATGCCAAGGCGGCGGGCCACCTCGGTGTAGCTCTCGATGACATTGCCCAGATCGCGACGGAAGCGGTCCTTGTCCAGCTTCTCGCCTGTATTGGTATCCCAAAGGCGGCAGGAGTCAGGGCTGATCTCGTCGGCGAGCAACACGCGCGAGAAGTCGTTCTCCCAGACCCGGCCGAACTCGATCTTGAAGTCCACGAGGGTGATGCCGACGGCGCCGAACATGCCCGACAGATAGTCGTTCACCCGCACGGTCATGGCCAGCATGTCGTCGAGCTCCTGGGTCGTGGCCCAGTTGAAGGCGGTGATGTGCTCTTCGGTGACCATCGGGTCGTTGAGCTCATCCTTCTTCAGATAGAATTCGATGATCGAGCGGGGCAGGGGCGTGCCCTCGTCGATGCCCAGCCGCTGGCTCATCGAGCCCGCGACGATGTTGCGGCAAACGACCTCCAGCGGAATGATCTCGACCTCGCGGATCAGCTGTTCGCGCAGGTTCAGTCGCTTGATGAAATGGTTGGTCACGCCGATGCCGTTCAGGCGCGACATGATGAACTCGCTGATGCGGTTGTTGATGACGCCCTTGCCTTCCAGCTGGGCCTTTTTCTCGCCGTTGAAGGCGGTGGCGTCGTCCTTGAAATACTGGATCAGGGTGCCGGGCTCGGGTCCTTCGTAGAGGATCTTGGCCTTGCCCTCGTAAATCTTCTTGCGCTTGACGTTCATGATGGTTGGTCCGGGCGGGGGGCGACGGAAACGGCTATCGCTCGACCAGACCGAGATCTGGGCGGCTCAATCCGGAATCGGACGGGCGGGAAAAAGTCGCGCGAACCCTTAGCGGATGCGACACCGCGACACAAACCGGGGGCGTTGCGACAGCGCCTTTCGCCGCGGTGTCGCAACCCGGCGAGTTGCAGTTGCGTTCGGCCATGGGGCGGCTATAGACCAGCTCGACTGCGGCCATGCTTTCCGGCCGCCCAAACGGAGCCCCGCTAAGCCCATGACCACCTTTGACGATCGGGAAAAAGGCTTCGAGTCCAAATATGCCCTCGATCAGGAACAGGAGTTCAAGGCGGTTGCCCGGCGCAACAAGCTGCTGGGCCTCTGGGCCGCGGAGAAGATGGGCCTGAACGCTGATCGCGCCGAGGAATACGGCCGGGCCATCGTCAAGGCTGACTTCGAGCAGCCGGGTGAGGAAGACGTTTACCGCAAGATCGCCCAGGACCTCGAAGGGGCCGGCCTGAGCGTCTCCGAAGGGGAAATCCGCCGCAAGATGGACGAGTTGTCCTCGGTGGCGCGCGAGCAGATCCGCAACGACGGCTAGTCGGAGCGCGATCGCCGATGAAAAAGGGCCGCTCCAGCGATGGAGCGGCCCTTTTTCGTATCCGGCGGAGGCCGGGCCTGGTTCGGCATTATCGCTCGCTATCGAGGCGCGACACGTGACCGCACCCCTCCACCTATCGGAGAAGTGTTGCCAGCACCGACCAGGCCTGCGCCTTCTCCGAAAGGGGACGGGTGTAGGCGGGGCTCGAGGAGGGGAGGTCGATCAGATCGATGCCTGCAGCGAGCGAGAGGGCGCGCCTGCCCAGCCTTGAGGCCTTTCCGCCATTGAAGGCCACGGCCCGTAGCGCAGGCAGGCTGGCGACGAGCCGGTTCAGATCGGCGACCTCGACGTCGCGGATGGCGGTGTCCAGACTTCCGGGCCGCCGGGCGCTGGCGATCGCATCCCACAGACCCACGCCGGCCGCCTTCAGCGCCTCCAGCCGTTCGGCGTAGGGCAGGGCGACGAGATCGAGTCCGGCCACCCCGCCAACCAGACGCCAGAAGCCGTTCTGCGGATGGCCATAGTATTGGCCGGCCTTCAGCGAGGCGTCACCGGGCAGGCTGCCGAGAATGAGCAGGCGGGTGTTCGCGTCGACGACGGGGTCGAAGGCGCGTTTGAGGCTCACGCGGCTCCAAACACCCGCGCGAACACCGTGTCCACGTGTTTGGTGTGGTAGCCCAGATCGAACAGCGCCTCGAGCTGCGCCGCCGGCAGGGTCACCCGCGCGTCGGCCTTGAGGAAGTCGAGGAACCGGCCCTCGCCGCGCCAGACCTTCATGGCGTTCTCCTGCACCGCGGCATAGGCATCCTCGCGCGACACCCCTGCCTGCGTCAGGGCCAGCATCACCCGCTGCGAATGCACCAGCCCGCCCAGCAGGTTCAGGTTCTTTTCCATATTGGCCGGATAGACGTTCAGCCGCTCGACCACCCCGGCCAGCCGTTGCAGGGCGAAATCGAGGTGGATGGTGGCGTCCGGACCGATCCCGCGTTCGACCGAGGAATGGCTGATGTCGCGCTCGTGCCAGAGGGCGACATTTTCCATCGCCGGCACCACGGCCGAGCGGACCAGCCGCGCGAGGCCGGTCAGGTTCTCGGTCAGGATCGGGTTGCGCTTGTGCGGCATCGCCGACGAGCCCTTTTGGCCCTTGTCGAAGAATTCCTCGGCCTCCAGCACCTCGGTGCGCTGCAGATGGCGGATTTCGGTCGCCAGCCGCTCGATCGATGAGGCGACGACGCCGAGCGCTGCGAAGAAGGCGGCGTGACGGTCGCGCGGGATCACCTGGGTCGAGACCGGCTCGACCTGCAGACCCATCTGCCCGGCGACATAGGCCTCCACCGCCGGATCGACATTGGCGAAGGTGCCGACGGCGCCGGAGATGGCGCAGGTGGCGATCTCTTCCTTCGCCGTCAGCAGGCGCCGCTTCGCCCGCTGGAATTCGGCGTGATAGCCGGCCAGCTTGAGCCCGAAGGTCACGGGCTCGGCATGGATGCCGTGACTACGGCCCACGCAAGGCGTGAGTTTGTGCTCCTTCGCGCGGGTCTCGAGCGCTGTCAGAACGCGATCAACGCCCTCGATCAGGAGGTCAGAGGCGCGCGCCAGCTGGACCGCGAAACAGGTGTCCAGCACGTCGGACGACGTCATGCCCTGGTGCAGGAAGCGGGCCTCCTCGCCCACGATCTCGGACACATGGGTCAGGAAGGCGATGACGTCGTGTTTGGTGGTGCTTTCGATCTCGTCGATGCGGTCGGCGTCGAACACCGCGTCCTTGCCCTTGGCCCAGATCGCCTCGGCGGCGCTGGCGGGAATCGTGCCCAGTTCGGCCATCTTCGTGGCGGCATGCGCCTCGATCTCGAACCAGATCCGATATTTGGTCTCTTGCGACCAGATGGCGACGGCGGCGGGGCGGGAATAACGGCTGATCATGGGCGCGGGGTGTCGGTCTCATGCGGCCCTGAGTCAACCGGCGGCTTGTCCGGGTTCGTGAATTCAGGTCTGGTCCGTCCGCCCAAACTCTCCGGAGGATCCGATGAATCGGCGCGAATTGATCGCCACCGCCACCGCCGTGACCGGCGGGGCCCTGACCCTCCCCACGCGGGCCACCGGAGCGACGCGGGCCTCGGATCGCCTTCGGCTGGGCATGATCGGTGTCGGCATGCGCGGCCGGGTTTTGCTGCGTGAGCTGGTGCGCCGCGACGACGTCGAGGTCGTGGGCCTGTGCGATATTGAAGCCTACACCCTCAATGAGGCGCTTACGCAGTTCACCGGGGCCGGCCGTCCGAACCCCCGCCTCTACACCGGGTCGAACGAGTCCTGGCGTGAGATGCTGGCAACGGCGGATCTCGATGGTGTCATCATCGCCACCCCGTGGGAGCTGCACGCACCGATGGCCATCGGGGCCATGCGCGCGCGCGTCGCCGTGGCCTGCGAGGTCGTGGCCGGGATCACCCTGGACGACCATTGGCGGGTGCTGCGGACCCAGCAGGAGACCGGCACGCCCTATATGCTGCTGGAGAACGTCTGCTTCCGACGGGATGTGATGGCGGTGCTGAACATGGTCCGTCAGGGCGTGTTCGGCGAGATGATCCATCTGGAAGGCGGCTATCAGCACGACCTGCGTGAGGTGAAATTCAATGCCGGCATCCCGGGTGAGGCCTACGGCGGTGGTGTCGAGTTCGGCAGCAAGGGCTGGTCCGAGGCGCGCTGGCGCACCCGGCATTCGGTTGACCGCAACGGCGACCTCTACCCCAGCCATGGCATCGGGCCCTGCGCCATGTGGGCCAACATCAATCGCGGCAACCGCTTCACCCATTTGACCAGCTATGCCTCGAAGGCGCGAGGTCTGCACAATCACGTCGTGGCGAAGGGCGGTCCCGATCACCCGAACGCGCGGGTGGATTTCCGTCTCGGCGACGTGGTCCAGACGATGATCGGCTGTGAGAACGGCGAGACGGTTCTGCTCAGCCACGACACCAACCTGCCGCGGCCCTACTCCCTCGGTTTTCGGGTCCAGGGAGAGAAGGGTCTGTGGATGGACGTCAACAAGTCCATCTATGTCGAAGGGCAAAGCCCAAGGGCGCATCGGTGGGAGGAGGCCCAGGCCTGGCTGGATCGTTATGACCACCCGCTCTGGAAGGCGCATGCCGCCGATGCCGAGGGGGCGGGCCATGGCGGCATGGATTTCTTTGTGATCCACGCCTTTATCGAGGCGTTGAAGGCCGGAGCGCCCATGCCGATCGACATTCATGACGCCGTGACCTGGAGCGCCGTCACGCCGCTGTCCGAGGCCTCTATCGCCAGCGGTAACCGGACCGTCGACTTCCCGGACTTCACCGAGGGCAGCTGGCGCGATCGCACGCCGGCCTTCGCCCCTGCCTGACCGAGAGAGCATTCGCCATGGAATTGATCATCGGCCCCCGGCTTTATTCGACCTGGTCCCTGCGGCCATGGCTGGTGCTGAAGCACTGCAAGGCTGATTTCACCGTACGCGAGATCGACATCTATTCGCCCGGCGGACAGGCTGAGATGGCTTTGATCTCGCCCTCGCGGCTTGTGCCGCTGCTGAAGGTCGACGGCGAGACAATCTGGGACTCCATGGCCATTTCTGTCTGGTGCGCCGAACGCTATCCCGAAGCCCGCCTCTGGCCTGCGGAGCCGCAAGCCCGATGGCTGGCCCGGTCAGCAGCCTGCGAGATGCACGGTGGCTTCATGGCGCTGCGGACGGAATGCGGCATGGGGCCCGATCACACCATGGTCGGACCGGACCGTTCAGCGCCGCCCGCAGGCGCAGCGGTGGAGCGCGACATCCAACGGATTGTCAGCCTCTGGCGGGAGATGCGCGGCCGGTTTGGGTCC
>CANMXH010000104.1 GCA_947501315.1 Caulobacteraceae bacterium
CCGATGGGGTGGCCGATGGCGATGGCACCGCCGTTGACGTTGACCTTGTCCGGGTCGAGGCCCAGCTCGCGCAGGACGCACAGGCTCTGGGCCGCGAAGGCCTCGTTGGACTCGACCAGATCGAGGTCGGCCACGGTCCAGCCGGCCTTCTCCAGCGCCTTCCGCGACGCCGGGATCGGACCGGTGCCCATGACCGCCGGATCGACCCCCGCCGTGGCCGAGGAGACGATCCGGGCCAGGGGGGTCAGCCCGCGGGCCTTCGCATCGGCCGCGCTCATGAGGACGAGGGCTGCGGCGCCGTCATTGAGGCCCGAGGCATTGGCGGCGGTGACGCTGCCCTCCTTCGTGAAGGCGGGCTTGAGGCCCTGCATGGCCTCCAGGGTCGCGCCGTGGCGGATGAACTCGTCCTTGTCGACGATGGTGTCGCCCTTGCGGCCCTTGATGGTCACCGGCGCGATCTCGTCGTCGAACCGCCCCGCCTTCTGCGCCGCCTCGGCCTTGTTCTGGCTGGCCACGGCGAAGGCGTCCTGGTCGGCGCGGCTGATGTGGAAGGCGTCGGCGATGTTCTCGGCCGTCTGGCCCATATGATAGCCGTTGAAGGCGTCCCACAGGCCGTCGCTGATCATGGTGTCGACCAGTTTGATGTCGCCCATCTTCTGGCCGGTGCGCAGGGCCTGGGCATGCGGGGCCTGGCTCATGCTCTCCTGACCGCCGGCGACCACGATCCGGGCGTCACCAAGCGCGATCTGCTGGGCACCGATGGCCACGGCGCGCAGGCCCGAGCCGCAGATCTGGTTCAGGCTCCAGGCCGCGGCCTCCTTGCGAATGCCTGCGCCCATGGCCGCCTGCCGGGCCGGGCCCTGCCCCGCCGCCGCCTGCAGCACATGGCCAAGGATGACCTCGTCAACCTCATCCGGCGCGACCCCCGCCCGTTCCAGCGCCGCGCGGATGGCGACCTCGCCCAGCCCGGAGGCCGGCAGGCTGGACAGGGCCCCGAGGAAGGAACCGACCGGCGTGCGGGCGGCGGAGACGATGACGACTTCAATGGACATGCCGGTACCCCTCAAACCGGCCGCGGGCGAGGGAGCGCCCGGGCCGGGGAAAACAAAACCTCTACGCCGATCCCGGGCGTCAGGTTGCGCGAAAAAAGTCGTGCCGTTTTTGCCGCATCCCGCCGCCTTCGTCACCCATGACGACAACGTTCAGCGAATGGTCACCGACCCTGCCCCATGTTGGGCGGGACAAACGGGGCGGAAAAGGCTTGATGCGGCCATGCTCAAGAGACTGAAAAACGTGCTGGTGCAGGTCTCCGTTCCTGACGAACAGGACATGGCCGAGCATTACCGGACGCCGGCGGAAAAGACCGCCGACCTGATCGTGCATGTGGTCGGCCTGACCCTCGCGGGCGTCGGTGGCATCGCCCTGGCCGTGCTGGCCGCGATCCATATCGGGATCGGCGCCGTGTTCGCCACATCGACCTACGCCCTGTGCCTGATCCTGATGCTGACGGTCTCGGCCCTCTACAACCAGGCCCATCCGGGTGCCGCCCGGCCGCTGCTGAGGCGGATGGACGAGGCGGCCATCTTTCTGATGATCGCCGGCAGCTATACCCCCTTCACCACCCAGAGATTCGAGGGGGGCTGGTCGATCGGCTTCACCGTCCTGGTCTGGGCGGTGGCGCTGGGCGGGGTGGCGGTCAAGCTGGTGGCACCACGCATCTCGGACACCTTCTGGAGCCTGGTCTATCTCGGTTTCAGCTGGCTTGCCCTCGCCGCCGCCAAGCCCCTGATCGACACCGTCCATCCGGTCGCGCTGGGCCTGCTGGTGCTGGGCGGGCTGATCTACACCGCCGGCGTCTTCGTCTTCATCAGCCCGAAGGTGAAATTCCGCCGCGCGATCTGGCACGGCTTCGTCGTCACCGGCGCCACCGTCCACTGGGCCGCCGTGCTGGTCGGCGTGGTCCTGGCCCCTGCGGCGATGGGCTGATTTGCATGCGGCTTCGCACTGCGGGATAGTGCGGCAGTGCAACAGGTCAGGGGTTTGGCGTGGCGGACAAGAAGGCCGGAGCGGGCGACACCGTCGTCATCAAGAAATACGCCAACCGGCGGCTCTACAACACCGCCACCAGCGCCTATGTGACGCTCGAAGACCTGGCCCGGATGGTCCGCGAGGGCACGGAATTCGTGGTCTTCGACGCCAAGTCCAATGACGACCTGACCCGCCAGATCCTGACCCAGATCATCTTCGAGGAAGAAAGCCGCGGCGAGGCCCTGCTGCCGGTCCAGTTCCTGCGCCAGCTGATCGGCTTCTACGGCGGCCAGATGCAGGGCGTCCTGCCCTCCTATCTGGAGATGTCGCTCGACAGCTTCAGCCGCCAGCAGGAGCAGATGCGCGGCCAGTTCTCCAAGGCCTTTGGCGCAGCCCCCGGTGCCGGCATCCTCGATGAGGCGGTCAAGCGCAACATGGCCCTGTTCACCGATGCGATGAAGATATGGCCCGGCTTCAACGCCCTGACGCCCGGCGGCCCCGCCGCGGGCGCGGTGCCCGAGCCCCGGGCCGCGCCCGCCGCCGACCCGCTGGACGAGATGCGCCGTCAGATGGACGAGATGCGCAGCCAGCTCGACAAGCTGTCGAAGGGCGGCTGACATGACCGACGAGGTCCGCCCCGTCGGTCCCGTAAAGCGCCGGGCCGAGCGCCGCAGCGATGAGCGGCGCGCCGCCGAACGCCGGGCCGGCTCAGCATCGCGCGCCCTGGTCCTGACGAACATCCCGGCCGAGGCTGCCGAGCCCCCGGCAAGACCTGCCCCGACCCCGCGCACGGATGCCGGCGCGGCTGTGTTTGCCGCCCAGATGATTGGACAGACCGGACAGCGCCGCGGCCTCAGGGGCGGCCCTCCGGTACTGGACGCGGCCCGTTCCGCCTACCTCGGCACGGAGCACACCGGCACCGCCGAGCGCCGTCCGCAACCGGGCAAGGCGAAGGACACCGACGTCTGAGGCCACGGCACGGTCCTTGCTGAACGAAAGGTTTCAAGCCTCGTTCGGGACCACCGCCATGCTCACCATCCTCGCCCGCACCATCGACATCACCGTCGTGGCGCTGATCTTTGTCGCCTTTTCCTGAGCCCGGTCAGGTACCGCTGGCGAAGTCCAGGTCCTTGCGGGCCGAGATGATGGTGACGATGAAGCCGGCCAGAACGTCCAGCATGACCATGGTCAGGATCAGGAAGAAGGTCGAGGTCGCGAACCCCTTGAACAGGAGGAAGGCGACCAGGCAGAAGACGAACAGGATCAGCGACAGGGCGTGGTTGACGATCGCCACCTTCTGACTCGATGTCGATTTCAGCAGTTCGAAGAACAGCAGGATCAGCGACAGGAAGAGGATCAGGTCACCGGTCCCGACGTTCCAGGCTATGCCCGAGACCATCGGAATGGAGAACAGCGGATCTCCCAGCGCCAGTTCCGCTGCGGCGACCCCGCCGGAGCCCAGGACCCCGAAGCCGATGATGATGGCGTAGATCACCACAGGGATGAACAACAGAGGGATGGCGAGCAGCATGGCGGGCTCCATCGACGTACGGCCGCGAGACAGCCGCGCTTGTTAACTATGCTTACCCCGGTTCGATCCAAACGGCTACGCCCGCTCGCCCCGCAGGCGAAAGTCAGAATTCGCTGATCGCGCCGGGCTTGCGGGACCGGGACTTCAGCCAGATCACGCCGAGCAGATCCGACAGCGAGGCCATCAGCCGGCCCCAGTTGGTATATTTCGACTGCCCGGTCTCGCGGTGACGGTGGTCCACGTTCAGATAGAGGTTCTGATAGCCTTCGCGGATCATCAGGGCTGGCAGATAGCGGTGCAGGTGATCGAAATAGGGCAGGCGCAGGAAAACGTCCCGCCGGAAGGCCTTCAGGCCGCAGCCCGTGTCGTCGGCGTCGTCGCCCAGCAGTTTGCGACGGATGCGGTTGGCCCACAGCGAGGCCTGCCGCTTGGCACCGGAATCCTGGCGCCTGGCCCGCACGCCGCCGACCAGGCCGACAGAGGACGGCGAGGCGGCCAGCAGGTCGGCCAGTTTCGGGGCATCCGCCGGCGGATTCTGGCCGTCCCCGTCCAGGGTCACCACGATCGCGCCGCGTGCCGCCAGCACACCGGTCCGGACCGCCCGGCTCTGGCCGGCGTTCGAGCCGTGGCTGAGCACGCGCAGGGCCGGCAGTTCGGCCATCAGGCCCCGAAGCTCGGCCAGGGTGCCGTCCCGCGACGCGTCATCCACGAAGACCATCTCATAGGCGCGGCCCTCGAACGCGGCCGCGATCTCGCGCGCCAGCGGGCCGGCCGCGCCCTGTTCGTCATGCACCGGGACGACGACGGAGATTTCGGGGATCATGTCCTTCATCCACGCTGTCTAGCCGGTTTCCACGCCGGGCGGGAGATGGGACCCACGCATGCAGCGAGCCGCCCAAACCATGACGCATGGTGAAAGGTCGTGTTAGGACGATGAACATGATGGCTTCCGATCTCGACCGATTCATCGCCGGCTGGCGCGGACCGCTGCTCGCAGCCCTCGTGGCCTTGCTGGCCGGTCTGCCCGCACTGATGTTGCTGCCGCCGCTGGATCGGGACGAGAGCCGCTACGCCCAGGCCACGTCGCAGATGCTCGAGACCGGCGATTATGTTGATATCCGCTTCCAGGACGACCCGCGCTGGAAGAAGCCGGTCGGCATCTACTGGATGCAGGCTGCGGCCGTCGCGGTGACCTCCAGCGTCGAGAACCGCGACATCGCCCCCTACCGCATCCCGTCCATCCTCGGGGCCATGCTGGCCGCCGCCGCCTGTGCCTGGGCCGGGGCCGCCATGTTCGGCCAGAGGGCGGGTTTCCTCGCGGGAGCCATGCTGGGGGCCAGTTTCCTGCTGTCGACCGAGGCGGGTATCGCCAAGACGGACGCCATGCTTTGCGGTGCCGTCACGCTCGCCATGGCTGGACTGGCCCGGATCTATCTGGCCTCCCGGGCGGGCGAAGTCCCGATCCGGCCCCACAAGCTGATGTTCTGGCTGGGGCTGGGGCTGTCGATGCTGATCAAGGGGCCGATCGGCCTGATCGTCGTGGTGCCCGCCATAATCGCTCTTTCGGTCTGGGACCGGGACGCCCGCTGGCTGAAGCGGCTGGGCTGGGGCTGGGGCCTGCCGCTGGTGGCCCTGATCGTCGGCCCCTGGGCCATTGCCATCACCATCGCCACCGACGGCGGCTTCTGGACCGAGGCCATCGGGGGCGATCTGGCCCCCAAGATCGCGGGCGGTGACGAGGGCCACGGCGTCTTCCCGGGCTTCTATCTGCTGATCGCGCCCCTGCTGTTCTTCCCCGCCACCCTGTTGCTGCCGGCGGCGCTGTCCGCGGGCTGGAGCCGGCGTGCCGAACCGGCCATCCGCTTCCTGATCTGCTGGCTGGTGCCGGCCTGGCTGATCTTCGAGCTGACCCCGACGAAGCTGCCCCACTACAATCTGCCGACCTTCGGGGCCCTGGCCCTGCTGGCTGCAGCCGCCCTGACCCGACCTGTCGGCAAGCTTTCGCGCCAGGTCGGGGCCGGTCTGACGATCGCGGTCGGGGCCTTGCTGGCTGTCGGTTCGGTCTGGCTGCTGACCGAATATGGCCGCTCCACAGCCCAGACCTGGGCGACCATGACCATTGTGTTCGCCATTCTGGCCAGTCTGATCGGGGCCTTCCTGATGCTGCACCGGGCCGCAATGACCGCTGTCATCGCCTCGATCGCCCTGGGAGTCCTGGCCCACGGGGCCCTCGCCGGCACCCTGCGACAGCTGCGCCCCCTGTCGGTCGCCCCCCAGCTGGAGAAGGTTCTGCTGAACGCCAACCTGCACCCGCGTCAGGGCCGGGTCGGGCCGATCGCCGTCACGGGCTTTCATGAACCCAGCCTGGTCTTTCTGACCGGTCGCGACACCGAGCTGACGGACGCCGCCGGGGCGGCGCGCGCCCTGGCCGAGAGTCGCCCGGTCATCGTGGAGGCGCGCGACGCCGACGCCTTCCGCGAAGCCGCCGCAGACCTGGGCGTCGCCGGCCGGGCCGTCGGCGTGGTCAACGGCCACAACTATTCCAAGGGCGATGACGTCAGCCTGACCGTCTATGCCCCGCCCGGCGCGCCGCTGGCGGAGCCGCAACGGTGAGCCGACCGATCACCATCGTCGAGGTCGGTCCGCGCGACGGCCTGCAGAACGAGACGACCATCCTCGAACCCGCCGTGCGCGCCGATCTGGTCAACCGGCTGGAAGCCGCGGGGGCGCGCCGGATCGAGGCCGTCAGCTTCGTCCATCCGAAATATGTGCCGCAGATGGCCGGGGCTGAAGCGGTCATGGCCGCCCTGCCCCACGCAGCGGGTCGCAGCCGCATCGGACTGGTCCTGAACGGCAAGGGCTATGACCGGGCCCTTGGCACGGCGGTGGACGAGGTCAATGTGGCCATGTCCGCCACCGACGGCTTCGGCCTGAAAAATCAGGGGCTGTCGGTCGATCAGCAGGTACAGATGCTGGCCGACATCATCGCGGGCCGCGCAAATGCGGCAGGCGCGCCCGGCGCGACGCCCGCCCTGTCCGCCACCCTGTCCTGCGTCTGGGGCTGTCCGTTCGACGGCGAGGTTTCGGACGGTCAGGTCGCCGATCTGGTCGGGCGGATCGCCGAACTGGGCGTCGCTGAAATCGCCCTCGCCGACACCATCGGGGCCGGTGATCCCTGGGCCGTGACGAAGAAGGTCGAGGCCGCGCGCGCCGCCGCGCCGGACGCCGTCCTGCGGCTGCATTTCCACGACACCCGCAACACCGGCCTGGCCAATGCCTATGCCGGGATCGAGGCGGGGCTCAGTGTGCTGGACGCCTCAGTCGGCGGCATCGGCGGCTGCCCGTTCGCGCCGGGGGCGACCGGCAATATCGCGACCGAGGACCTGGTCTTTATGCTGGAGCGGGCCGGGTTCTCGACCGGTTATGATCTCGATGCCCTGATCAAGACGGCCCGCTGGATCGGCGAGAAGATCGGCCGCCCTGCACCGAGCGCGCTCAGCCGGGCGGGGGGTTGGCCGAAAGGCTGAGAGCACGGTCTGGCCTCCGGCAGCCTTGTTCGTCGGCCCCGATCGAAATCGGTTTGGACGCGCGCCAGGGTCATGCCAGACCCTGACGGGCCGGCTTTCGTCGTTCAGAGATTCAACAACGCCGGGTCGCCGCCCTGGGCGGAGATGTTGTTGCTGATGGTCTTTTCGGAGGCGTAGCGGATCAGGCTCCAGGGGCCGCCGGCCTTGGGGCCGGTGCCGGAGAGGCCTTCGCCGCCGAAGGGCTGGACGCCGACCACAGCGCCGATGATCGAGCGGTTGATGTAGACATTGCCGGCGGGGACGAGGCGGGACACTTCCTCGGCGAAGGCCTCGATGCGGCTGTGGACGCCCAGCGTCAGGCCATAGCCGCGCGCGGCCAGTTTCGACGCCGTCTCCTTCAGCTTCGACGGCTCATAGCGGCAGACGTGCAGGATAGGGCCGAAGACCTCGCGCTCCAGATAGTCGGCGGTCGGGATCTCCGCGATGGTCGGGGCGAACAGATGGCCCTTGTCGGCACCGGCCGGGAGTTCGGCGCGGGCGATGATCTTCGCATCGCCTTCCAGCCGCTTGAGGTGGGCCTCGAGCATGGCCTTGGCGTCGGCGTCGATGACGGGGCCGATGTCGGTGGCGGGGTCGGTTGGATCGCCCACGACCTGGGCGGCGAGCGCGCCCTTCAGGCCCTCGATCAGGGCGTCGGCGGCGTCATGCGGGACATA
>CANMXH010000105.1 GCA_947501315.1 Caulobacteraceae bacterium
GCAGCCTAGCCGCGGAACGGACGGATCAGGATCTCGACCCGGCGATTCTGCGCCTTGCCTTCCGCGGTGGCATTGGAGGTGATCGGGGCGCTTTCGCCGCGGCCGTCAACGTAGACGCGGTCGGCGAGGACGTTACGGCTGACCAGATATTGGGCCACCGACGAGGCGCGACGGCGCGACAGGTCGAGATTGTACTCGTCCGTACCGTCCGAATCCGCGTGGCCGACGATGTCGACGATGGACTGATCATAGCGGTTCAGCACACCGGCCACGTCGTCCAGCGTCGTGTTGAAGCGCGGATTGATCGACGCCTGGTTGGAGGCGAATGTCACATCGGACGGCATGCGCAGGACCAGATTGTCGCCCTGGCGCGCCACGCCGACGCCTGATCCGGAGAGCTCGGCCTCCAGTTCGCGCTGTTGACGGTCCATGTACTGGCCGACGGCCGCGCCGCCGAGGGCGCCGATGCCGGCACCGATCAGGGCGTTCTTGCGGCCTTCCTCGGAGTTCGAGGTGTTGGTCAGATAGCCCAGCAGGGCCCCGCCCAGGGCACCGGCGATGACGCCCGTGCCGGTATTGTTGCGGCGCGGCGCAGAGCTGTAGGGATCCGCGGTGGTGCAGGCGACCCCGCCCAGAAGGATGGCGATGCTGGCACTGGTGAGGAGAAGCTTGCTGCGCATGATGGGGAATCCTGTCTGAAAAATCGGTCTGGCGTCGAAACGCGGGCTTATGGTGAAGGTTCCGACCTGTACCGCGCCTGAACGAACGGGGCGGATCTGATCCTGTCCCGGCTTTGCCAGATTCGCGCCTTAGGGCGTAAGGAACCGTCTGTTCCTGAACGATGAGGCCTGAAGTGAGCACGACCCCGAGCCCGGAGACCGCAGCCGTGGCCAGCAAGGCGATCGAACCCGTGTCGATGTCTCTCCATGATTCTGACTTCGAGGCGTTCGCCGACCGGCTGGGAACCTCGTTCAAACGCTACGGGTTCGCGGTGATCGCCGATCACGGCCTCGATGAGGCGGTGATCGACGCAGCCGTCGCCGACACCAAGGCCTTCTTCGCCCTGCCGGAGGAAACCAAGCGTCAGTATCACCAGCCCGGCACGGGCGGCGCGCGCGGACTGACGCCGTTCGGTGTCGAGGCGGCCAAGGGCGCGGCCACGGTCGACCTGAAGGAGTTCTGGCACGTCGGGCGCGAGCTGCCGACCGGCCACCCCTATCGCAAATACATGCGCGACAATGTCTGGCCGACCGAGATCGAGGGCTTTCGACCGCACCTGTATGGCATGTTCGCCGCCATGGACGCCCTGGGCCGCAAGATCCTGCGGGCCATAGCCCGCTACCTGCAACTCGGCGACGACTTCTTCGAGGACAAGGTCGAGATGGGCAATTCGATCCTGAGGATGCTGCACTATCCGCCGGTCCCCGCCGGCGCTTCGGGTGTCCGGGCCGGGGCTCATGAGGACATCAATGTCATCACCCTTCTGCTCGGTGCCGAGGAGGCGGGCCTGCAGTTGAAGGACGCCGATGGTGAATGGCTGGATATCGCCCCGCCGCCGGGTGCACTGGTGGTCAATATCGGTGACATGCTGCAGCGGCTGACCAACCATGTGCTGCCGTCGACCAGCCACCGGGTGATCAATCCGACGCCGGAGCGGGCCAGCTTCGCCCGCTATTCGACGCCCTTCTTCCTGCATTTCAACCCGGACTTCGTCATCGAGACCCTGCCGGGCATGATCTCGGAAACCAATCCCGACCGCTATGCGGGCAAGGCGATCATGGCCGAGGATTTCCTGACCGAGCGGCTCAGGGAAATCCGTCTGATCTGACCGGCGCGTCGGGATCTATTTCGAGATTCTCAGCCTGGTGATGTCGCGCCCGATCTCGGCGAAGGCTGCGGAGAGGTCGGACCCGCTGGCGGGAAGATGGGCGTGTTGCGCGCTGGTGGCGCAATCGGCCAGCAGGGCCGCTGCGTTGCCGCCCCGGGAAATCTGGAAGCCGACCGTGTAGACGATGACGCCCGCCGCCTTCATGCCTTCGCACAGGGCCTGCCCCTGGGCGAAAGGGTCACCATTGGTCGCATTCTGATTGATCTTGTCGCGGTACCCGCCGGAGCCTGCTCCTGCGTCCACCGCGATGACGCCGCTGTTGTAGGGGGTGTTGAACTCACCGTCGGTCATGATGATGACGGCCTTCAACGTATCCTCGGGCTCATAGGCGCCTGCCGGGCTGCCGGGCCAGAGGCCGTTGAAGTTCGGCGATACGGCGTACCAGCCCCAGGCCATGCCGATCTGGCCTGCGGTGGAGCCGGTGACGGACAGGCCGCGGATAAGGGACTTCAGCGCCGCTCGGTCGCTGCTGAGCGGCAGGATGGTCGCAGACGGGCAGGGGTTGCCCAAGGTTGACGGATAGTTGCGCCCGACCGGGGCCGCGGCGTCAGGCGCGGCATCGGTATAGGCCTGACGGCCCGTGCGTTCGCTGACGCAGGTGCTGGTTTCAAGCGCGCGCAATTCACCCGAAGAATTGTAGAAGACCCGCCATTGGCAGCCGTCCTGGCCGCACCAGCTGGAGCCGCCGGATGTATGGGTCCCCCATTCCGCGCCGTTGACGCCGATCGAATAGGTACCGCTCGTGACATGGGAGACGATAAAGGGCCGGTTGTTGACCTCGTTCATGCCGTTGACCCCTGTGAGGTAGACCCCGTCTCCGTTCGTGAGCCCATGGCTCGCAGCGGTCACCCGAATCGTGCAGTCCGAAAGACGGCACTTTCGCACCTCGCCCCTGCTGATATAGTTGCCATAACTGTTGGTTTGCACGGTTGCCCAGGATGAACCGTTCCACGACTGCAGGGAAAAGCTGGTGTCACTGATCTTCTGGACCCGGAAGGCGCGATTGTTCACCTGCGACATACCGGAGACGTTCCGGATCCAGACATAGTCATTGGTCTGGAGATCGTGGCCGGAGGAGGTGGTGACCACGCCTATGCTGGCGCGGGTGATATTGCTGATGTTCCTGGCGCTGGAGGCCGCCCATTCCATGTCCGAGATCGCCCGGGCTCCGATGGGGGTCCCGCGGGCGCCGTTGGCATAGGCCCCGAGATTGACCCCCACCGAATAGGGTACGATCGCCATCCGAGTGTAGAACGGCGTCTGGACGTCCTGAACCACAATGTCGACCAACTGGGTTGCCGCCGCCTTGAGGTCAACGATGCGTCGTCCTCCCATGGAACCCGTGATGTCGAGTACGAGTCCGACCTCGATGTTCTTGGCCGAGCGGTCGACCTCGGAATCGGCGCCGACCAGCAGGTATTCGTCCATGAACCGGCCATAGGGCGGCAGGACGATGTGGGCGACCAAGGTCTTTACGGACACCTTGGATGTGGCGATCACGACATTGTCGTCATTCATGACGAAGCTGGTATCGTCCTCGCTGAGGGTGACCTCCGGAAAGGCTTTAAGGTTGGCTTTCAAAGCCACCAGCCCGACGCGCTGCAGGTCGGAATTGGCCGTATAGGGCGAACGCGCGGCTGCGAGGGCGGCGGCGTCCAGCGCGTCCTGAAGATTGGCGCGCACAGTCGAGGCGCGATGGATGTCCACGCCGCCGACCGCCATCATGATCAGAACCGGCAGGCTGATCGCGAACATCAGGGCGACATTGCCGCCGGAATTGTCGGCCAGGCGACGGGTGAACGCCGACAAGGGCCGGCTCATGCCCTTCATCCAGGTTTTCAGCCCCATGGCCAGACCCGCTGCTGATCGCGGGTGCAAGGCGCACACACTCGACCGCGCCAGATTGAACCGGTTCGGTTAAGGGAATGCCCAACGCCAAGGGTTAATGCGATCGCCCTTCGATGCGAGCGTCAGGCCTCCCAGCCGCAATCCTTGCTGCGGTTCTGGACGGTCAGCCAGGCGTTCAGCGGGGCGAAATAGTCGGCCACCGCCGAGGCGTCATTCTCGCGCTGTCCGGTGAAGGCCTCCATCGCCTCGGGCCACGGACGGGACTGGCCCATCTCCATCATGGCGTTGAAGCGCGCCCCGACGTCCTTGTTTCCGTAAACCGAGCAACGGTGCAGCGGTCCGGTCCAGCCGGCCTGTTCGCAGGCCGCACGATGGAACTGGAACTGGTAGATATGGGCCAGGAAGTAGCGGGTGTAAGGCGTATTGCCGGGTATGTGGTATTTGGCACCCGCATCGAAGGCACCCGCCGGACGCGGTCCTGGCGGGACAAGGCCCTGGTAGCGCAGCATATTGGCCGACCAGGCGTCATTGTATTCGGTCGGGCTGGTCTCGCCGTTGAACACCCCCCAGCGCCAGCGATCGACCATCAGGCCGAACGGCATGAAGGCGATCTTGTCGAGCGCCATCTTGAGCAGGAAGGGTATGTCCTCGGCCTCACCCGGCACGGTCTGCAGCAGGCCGATCTGGTTCAGATAGGTCGGGGTCAGGGCCGACAGGCCGACGAAGTCGCCGATCGCCTCGTGGAAGCCGTCGTTCGCCCCGTTCTTGAACAGGAAGGGCTGATCCTTGTAGGCGCGCTGGTAGTAGTTGTGCCCCAGCTCATGGTGGACCGTATAGAAGTCCTCGGCATTGACCTCGGTGCACATCTTGATGCGGATGTCCTCGAGGTTGTCGAGGTCCCAGGCCGAGGCGTGGCAGACGACTTCGCGGTCGCGCGGCCGGGTGATCTGGCTACGCTCCCAGAAGGTCCGGGGCAGCGCGGGCAGGCCCATGGAGACGTAGAAGCCCTCGCCGGTCTCGACCATCCTGCGCGCATCATGGCCCGCGGCGACCAGCCGCTCGGTCAGGTCATAGCTGGAGCCACCGCCCGTCGCCGGGGCCACGACGTCATAGATATTGCCCCACTGCTGCGACCACATATTGCCCAGCAGGTCGGCGCGGATCGGACCCTGGTCCGGCTGGACGGCGTCGCCGTAGCGGGCGTTCAGGCGTCCGCGCACATAGCAGTGCAGGTTTTCGTAGAAGGGTTTGACCTGGGCCCACAGCCGGTCGGTCTCGGCGGCGAAGGCGTCCGGCTCCATGTCATAGCCGGCACGCCACATGGCCCCGGTGTCGGCGAAGCCCAGCTCGACGGCACCCTCATTGGCGATCTCGACCATACGGGCGTAGTCGGGCGCCATGACCGGGGAAATGGTGCGCCAGCCTTCATACAGGGCGCGCGCCTCGGCCGGATCACGGGTCGTGGCCAGAAGGGCTGAGGCTTCCTCAAGCGTGATCTGACGGCCCTGGTATTCGAATTTTCCGGTGGCGTAGGTCGAGTCCAGCCGGGTGGTGATCTCGGCCAGCTCGCCTGCGGCGCCGGGGCGGTTGGGGGCCGGCAGGACGATACCGAGCCGCAGCAGGTTCAGTTTGCGGCGCACATCGGCCGGAACCTCGACCCCGTTGAACGCCGCCGCGCCATTGGCCAGTTCGACCTGCAGCTCGGTGTATTCAGCGTTGACCCGGCTCTCCAGCCACATGGTGTCATAGGTGATGTTGGTGGCCCGGCTCCACTGGATACGGGCGGCCTCCTCGCTGAGGGCGGCCAGGCGGGTCTCGGCGGTGGCGACGAAGGCGATGGCGTCCGCGGCGGTCGGGACGGCGGCGGCGGCCTCCATGGCGCGCACCGCTGCGGCGACGGCGCCCTCATCGACCGATGCCGTGTCCATCGCTTCATCGGTCATGCCGAGGCTGGCGCAGCCGGCCAGACCGAGGGTCAGGGCGCAGGCGGCGGCGGCCGTCATCAGGGTTCGTTTCATGGGGTGTTCCTCCGTGCGCGGTCTGGTGCCGCGTCGCCGGGCGTATCGGAGGCCAGCGAAGCGGGTCCGTCAAGCGGAGCGGTTAGCCCGTCACACAGGCGGCCAGACCCTGTTCCCGCACCGTGCCCATGGCGGCCTGGATGCGCGAGGTGCGGCGGCGGACATAGGGGCCGGGCGAGGAGGCGCTGTAGCGACGCGGGGAGGGCAGGATGGCGGCCAGTCGGGCGGCCTCGCGGGCGGTCAGCGCGTCCGCCGACTTGCCGAACCAGTGCTGGGCAGCAGCCTCGGCACCATAGACGCCCGGGGCCCATTCGGCGACATTGAGATAGACCTCCATGATCCGCCGTTTGCCCCATACGGTCTCGATGGCGACGGTGTAGCCGGCCTCAAGCCCCTTGCGGATCCAGTCGCGGCCCGGCCACAGGAAGACGTTCTTCGCGGTCTGCTGACTGATTGTCGAACCGCCGCGAATACGGCCCGACCCGCGCTTCTCGGCCCGGGCATTGGCCTGCAGTGCGCGTTCAATGGCCTTCATGTCGAAGCCGTTGTGGGCGCAGAAGGTTGAATCCTCGGAGGCAATGACGGCCTGGACCAGCCGGGGCGAGATGTCGTCCAGCGACCGCCAGCGGTACGACAGGCCCTCGCCCTCGATCGCGCGGCTGACCATCAGGAAGGTAGCCGGTGGGGCGACCCAGCGCTGGATGACCACGCCGCCGGCACCCAGCAGGACCAGCAGCAGGAACAGGGTCAGCAGAGGCCGGTGTTTCCGGCGGTCGGGGGCGCTCGCCATCGTCAAGCGTCAGACCTCGCCGGCTTCGAAAAAGTCGACAACGCCGTCATCGAGATCGTAACGGGCCCCGACGATGCGCAGATCGCCGCCAGCCTGCTTTTCCAGCAGGGCCGGCGAGGCGACTTCCCGCAGGTGCTGGAGTACCTGCCGGACATTCTCGCGCACGGACAGGTCCACGAGGTTGCCTTCGGGATCAGCGGCCCGGGCGGCGAGGACCGCCGGGATGATGGGTTGCAGCATTGCGCCGACAGCACCCGCGAAATGGGTGTTCCTTTGCACCACATCGGCGGCGGCCGCGACGGCCCCGCAACGCTCGTGGCCCATGACCACGACGAGGGGCACACCCAGATGCCCGACGGCGTACTCGATCGACCCGAGGGCCGTGGTGTCTATGGTGTTGCCGGCCACCCGGATGGTGAACAGTTCGCCCAGTCCGCACCCGAACACCGCCTCAGGCGGTACCCGGCTGTCCGAACAGCAAACCAGGATGGCAAATGGGGCCTGGCCCGCAGCGAGCGCGTGTCGACGCTCTGTACCGAGGCTCACGGGGAGCGGCTGATCAGACACAAAGGCCGCATTTCCCCGGCGCAGTCGCTCGAGGGCCTCATCGGGCGTCAGACTGGCCGGGGCAGCGTGGGGGTCCCGGGCGGCAAGGGCCGGCGCTGCCAGCGCCATGACCGGAGCCGCAACGGCCCACTGGACCAGAGATCGCCGTGACAGATTTTTGAGCGTCGCATTCATTGTCTTTCCCCCTGCGGCCAATGTGACGCCTGCGACGGAATAGCGCTAGCCCGCTTCGGACACCCCGGCGTTCCCATCCTCGTCGGCCCAGGCGACCCGGGTCGCGTCGGGGCTCATGGCCAGGGCGGTGATCGGCGCGCCGCGCTCGGCCTTGAGGAAGTTCAGACCCTGTCCCGCCGGATCGGCCAGCCAGACGCGGCCGTCGTTCAGGCCGGCGGCCAGGACGCCATGTTTCGGTTGTGCAGCAACGAGAGCGACCAGACTGCCCTCGTCGAAGCCGATTTCGGCGGCCTCACGGCCCATGGGTCCGTTGGCGCCGACGAAGGGCCAGAGGACCGCACCCTGGGCCCCGGAGGTCGCCAGCAGCTGGCCGTTGGACAGGAAGCTGAAGGCCCGGACCTTGGACGGATAGCCGCCCATCCGCATGTTTTTCTGGTCCTTCAACCGCCAGCCATGCAGCTGGGAATCCTGCATGGCGGTGACGAC
>CANMXH010000106.1 GCA_947501315.1 Caulobacteraceae bacterium
GACCCGGGGGTCCATAGCCCTGAAATTCGCCCTGGTCGTTCCGGCGGTCGCCATGCTGAGCGTCGGCGCGGTCGATCTTACGGCCGTCACCTCGGCCCAGACCCGCCTGCAGGCTGTCGCCGATGCGGGAGCCCTGGCCGCTGCCCCGGCCCTGGCCCTGGCCACCGACGGTGCTGCGGCCCGCGAGCGCGCGGCCTCCTTCGTGGCCGCAGAACTCAGCCAGTGGCCCGATGCCCCGACGGTGGTCGGGACCTATGAAATCGTGGAGCAGGGTGGGCAGCGCGGAATCCGGGTCCTGCTGAAGGCCAACCGGCCGTCATTTTTCGCCAATATGCTGCCGCCGGGCGGCTGGGATTTCGTGGGCGACGCGACCGCCACCTCCGTCGGACTGGTCCCCATGTGTGTGCTGACCATCGGCCGTGGGGAGGACTACATGCTGGAACTCAAAAACCGCTCCCTGCTCGAGGCACCCGAATGCCTGGTCCATTCGAACCGGGACATCCAGGTCGATAACGGCAGCAGGCTCCTGGGAGAGGCAATTCAGGCCGTCAACAGTGCGACCGGAAACATCAGCCCCATGGCCGGAACAGGTGTTAAGCGTATCGAGGATCCCTTTGCCCAATTGGTCCTCAGACCACCGGGCGGCAAATGCAACGAGAGCATTTTCAACGAAAATACCAGACGAATAGCGCCCGGAATACACTGCGATATATCTCTTGACGAAGGCACTTATCGGCTAGAACCCGGCGAACACTGGTTCAAAGACAGCAAACTTGATATAAAATCACGCGCTACGCTTATAGGCGAGGATGTCGTCCTGTTGTTCGGCAGGGACGGAAGCATGGAGTTGAGGGGCAATGCACGGATCGATCTGACCGGTCGCAGGAGCGGAGACCTTGCGGGCCTCGTTATCGCCACCTCGCGGAACCACGAAGAAAGGCTGCGCATCACCAGCACGCGGGTCGAGCGACTTGAGGGCGTGATATATGCGCCAGATACAATCCTGGAGATCGAGGGCGAAGCCGACGTTGGCCGCCAAAGCGCCTGGACCGTGATCGTCGCAAAAGGCATCGAACTCAAAAACAGGCCCAACCTGTTTATCAACGCCAACTATGGAGCCTCCGACGTGCCGGTGCCCAGTGGCGTCGGTCCAAATACAGCTGGTGCAAGTAGTGGTGGCTCGCGCCTGATCCAGTAGGCCGGCAACCGGGGTGCCCCGGCCTCGCTCAGATCCGGCATGCTGGTCGCGGTCAGGGCGGCCTGCCTGAATCAGCGGCAACCAGACAGGCGATGCCCCGGTCGGCCATCCGCCTGCGGGATCGTCGCTCCGGACGCAGAATCTCTTCGCCCGAATGTGACCTGAGTCGCTCGGCACCGGGGATGTTGTCCCGGCCCCGTCCGGAACAGGGCGTCCCTTCCGCGAAGGGATCCGGACGCAGAGACCGGCTTGAACATATAAAGATATCTTTATATGTTTGCCGACCTTCTCGCCTTCCGGAGCCGCGTCTTGTCCCGTTCGTCCTTCCTCTTCACTTCGGAAAGCGTCTCCGAGGGCCATCCTGACAAGGTTGCGGACCGCATCTCCGACACCGTCGTGGACCTGTTCCTGTCCAAGGACCCCTATGCCCGCGTCGCCTGCGAGACGCTGACGACGACCAATCTGGTCGTGCTGGCGGGGGAAATCCGCGGTGAGGGGATCATGGGTACCGACGGCCAGTGGGCCCCGGGCGTCCCCGCCGAGATCGAGGCCGCCGTGCGCGCCGCGGTGCGCGACATCGGCTATGCGCAGTCCGGCTTTCACTGGCAGACCTTCGAATTCATCAACCGCCTGCATGGCCAGTCGGCCGACATCGCGGTCGGCGTCGACGCCGCCGGCAGCAAGGACGAGGGCGCTGGCGACCAGGGCATCATGTTCGGCTATGCCTCGAACGAGACGCCCGAGCTCATGCCGGCGACCCTGCAATACAGCCACAACATCCTGAAGCGGCTCGCCGAGGTCCGCCACGGCGGCGAGACACGGCTGGAACCCGACGCCAAGTCGCAGGTCACCATCCAGTATGAGGACGGTGTGCCGGTGCGCGCCACCTCGATCGTCCTGTCCACCCAGCACGCCCCGGGCCTGACCCAGGCCGAGGTCGCAGCGATCGTCAAACCGCACATTCTCGACGTCCTGCCCGCGGGTTTCACCGACGACCGCACCGTCTGGCACATCAATCCGACCGGCATCTTCGAGATCGGCGGACCGGACGGTGATTCCGGTCTGACCGGCCGCAAGATCATCGTCGACACCTATGGCGGTGCGGCCCCGCACGGCGGCGGCGCATTTTCCGGCAAGGACCCGACCAAGGTCGACCGCTCGGCCGCCTATGCCTGCCGCTACCTGGCCAAGAACATCGTCGCCGCCGGCCTGGCCGACCGCTGCACCATCCAGATTTCCTATGCCATCGGCGTGGCCAAGCCCCAGTCGATCCACGTCGACCTGCACGGCACCGGCAAGGGCGCCATCACCGAGGCGGTGCTGGAGGCCAACATCCTCGGCCTGATCGGCGGGGCCACCCCGCGCGCCATCCGCGAACACCTGGGCCTGAACAAACCCATCTATGCCCGCACCGCCGCCTATGGCCATTTCGGCCGCGCGCCGGATGCCGACGGCGGGTTCAGCTGGGAGAAGACCGATCTGGTCGACCAGCTGAAGGCGCTGGCCTGATCGAGCTTCCTTCTCCCCTTGCGGGAGAAGGTGGCCGAGCGAAGCGAGGTCGGATGAGGGGTCGCTCGGACGGCTCCCTCATCATTGACCTGAAACGCTCATCGGACAGGCTGGCGTGACCCCTCATCCGTCAGCCTTCGGCTGCCACCTTCTCCCGCAAGGGGAGAAGGGATAGGTAGCGCTCATGGCCCCTTCCGACCAACCCGCCCACCCGCCGCTCCGCTCGTTCGGCCGCATCAAGTCGCGCGCGATCAAGCCGCGTCAGGCGGCCCTGTTCGACACCCTCCTGCCCGGCATTGCCCTGCCGGATCCCAAGGCCGGGCCGATCGATCCGCTCGCCCTGATGCCAGGTGCGAAGGCGGTCTGGCTCGAGATCGGTTTCGGCGGCGGCGAGCATCTGGCGGCCCAGGCGGCGCGCCACCCCGACACCTTGATGATCGGCTGCGAGCCCTTCCTGAACGGCGTCGCCTCGGCCCTGCGCCATATCGAGGAGGGCGGGCTGAAGAACGTCCGGCTGCACACCGACGACGCGCGCGATGTGATGACCGCCCTGCCCGACGCCTCGCTGGACCGGGTCATGATCCTGTTCCCCGACCCCTGGCACAAGGCGCGGCACAACAAGCGCCGGCTGGTGCAGGTCGAGACGGCGGCCGAAATCGCCCGGCTGTTGAAGCCCGGCGGAGCCTTGCGCTTCGTCACCGACTGGAAGGACTATGCCGACTGGGCGCTGGAGAAGTTCGAGCGCACGCCCGGTCTGGTCTGGCAGGCCGAGGCCGCCGACGACTGGCGCACGGCCCCGGCCGACCATGTGGTCACCCGCTATGAAGAGAAGAAGCTGGGCGACACGGCACCGATCTTTCTCGACTTTCTCCGCATATGAACCTGAAGGACCGCCGCATGAGCCTCCCCCTCGACACCCTCTCGACCTCCATGTTCCTGCGCGGCCTGAAGGTCCTGTCCGGACTGATCGACCGGGCGGCGGAGTCTGGTCTGGATGAGGCGACCCTGATGGAGGCCCGGCTGGCCCCTGACATGCGACCCTTCCCCGACCAGATCCGCATGGCGGCCTTCTCGGCCCGCAGCGGCATCGCACGACTGACCGACCAGCCGTGGCCGAAGACCGACGACACGGAAGCCACCCTGGCCGAGCTGAAGGCCACCGTCGCCCTGTCGATCGCCTTCATCGAGGGCGTCGAGGCTGCGGCCTTCGCCGGCGGCGAGACCCGCCGGATCGAGCTGCGCTTCCCAGGCATCGAATTGAATTTCGAAGGCCAGGGCTATCTGACCAGCTTCGCCCTGCCGAATTTCTATTTCCACCTGTCGATGGCCTACGCCATCCTGCGCCATCTGGGCGTGCCGCTGGGCAAGCGGGACTTCCTGGGCCAGCTGGACATGATCTGAGCCGAATCCGGACTCTCTTCGGCTCTATGCCACCCCAGCTTGCAGAGGCGTTCGTTTTCCAGCATTTTGGCCTCGGGGAAAGCCATGTCGGACAACCGAGGGGAGTATCGTATTCGCGTCGAGGCCCTGCGTGCGCGCGGGCGAGAAATGTTGCGCCGGGACGCCCGCTGGCGGCGTCTGCTCCAGCTCGGCTTCATTTTGGGTGGCGCGACGCTCACGGGTGTTTGCGAGGTTCTGCTTAACTCTGAAAACCTCCTTCCCGGGGTTCGGGGTTCGATCCAGACGCTGTGGTTCGTCGGCCTGTTCTTGATCCTGCTGGCCGGTGTCATTCTGGCCTATATCGACCAGACGGCTCCCGAGGTTCTGGCCGAAGCCGACCTGGCGTTGGCGGCCGCCCGCAAACTTGAAGAGGATAGTCGCCAGTCAACTGCCGTCGAAATGGCCCGCCTTGAGCAGCTTGCGCAAAGCGCGTTGTCGGGCGTGGACGAGGCCGAGCAGACCATCGTCGACATGGCCGACGACATTGAGCGGATGCAGGAAGCCGGACTCCGTCTCGGGACGCTATACTCCCTGACGCGCTCGGCTCTTCTGGAAGGCGTCGAGGCCATCGTCATCGGCCGGTCGCCCGACAAGGAACAGCGTAGGGCGCTGGCTGTCCTGGTGTTGGACAGCTTCGGCCTCTTCTCGAACCGTCTATTCGGCTTCCTCGACGAGTACTGGTCTCTTACGATTCTGACGCCGGTGCGTGAGCCTGACGGCGTTGATCGCCTCACCTGTTATGCAACGCGTCGATCCTCGCGGAACGACGAGCAACGAACGCACCGGACATGGGAGCGGGGCGAGGGATGCGCCGGCTTGGCATGGGAGGCCGCAGAGGAGCGCGTCATCCCCGACATTGAGGTCGAGCAAACCCTGAGGGTTCGGAAGGCAAACCAACACCGAGGCGATTCGTCTCGGCATCGGTCGCTGGCCGCCGTGCCGATCATGGTCGGCTCGGAAGTGGTGGGCGTCCTCTGCGCCTCAAGCTCGGTCGCAAACCGATTCATCCGATCCGCTGCGGGCGAACCTCCGAGTCTGGAGATCGACACAGTCGAACCGCTCAGGGCAATAGCCAGTCACCTTGCAATCCTCTTCGCCTTGACTCATCTTGACGACTCAATTCCGCAAAGCGCCCCACATGGCTAAAACTCAACAGGCCTTCCCGGTGGCGGAGGCCGCGAACATCGATTCCCAGATCAGCTCGACGGCGCAACGGCTGTTCGGCCAAGGGACTAGCGTCTCCAGCGACCTCCAGACCTTGAAGACGCTGATCGATCGCCGCGCCGCCCTGCTCGCACCTCCGGCCGCGAAGGTCACCGCCGATCGTTTGCGCGCCATCAAGGTCCGACTGCAGCAGGAGGCGAAGGCTATCAGGGCGACAGCTGACCTCGACTAGGTGCCGACACGAGAGGGGCTGACAAAGCCCCTTACCCCGGCTATACGCACCAGCACATCGTTAGACCGGCGTCCTAACGGCGCCGTTTGAGCGGCGGCCGTTTTGGTCCGCCGCTTTTTGTTTGGACCGAGCCCCGTTGAAGGCCAAGACCGCTGAAGACCGCCAGCTGCTGGAGCTGATCGAACCCGTGGCCGAGAGCCTGGGTCTCGACATCGTGCGCGTGCGTCTGATGGGCGGCACCCTGCGCCGGCGGCTGCAGATCATGGCCGAGCGTCCCGGCGACCACGACATCGCCGTCGAGGAATGCGCCCGCCTGAGCCGCGCCGTGTCGGAAGTGTTCGACGCCGCCGACCCGATCGCGGGCGAATATCTGCTCGAAGTGTCCTCGCCCGGCGTTGACCGCCCCCTGACCCGCCTCTCCGACTTCGACCTGTTCGAGGGCTTTGAGGCGCGGCTGGAAAGCGATCGCATGATCGAGGGCCGCAAGCGGTTCAAGGGCATGATTGCCGGGACCGACGGCGACCATGTCGCCATGGATCTGGAAGGGGAGGAGGACACCGCCCTCATTCCCTTCGCCTGGCTGGTCGACGCCAAACTGGTGCTGACCGACGAACTGATGAAGGCGGGTGCAGAGAAGCGCGCCGCCCGTAATGACAACTCTGAAGAGACCGAGGACTAGACCATGGCTGTAGCCGGCGTTTCCGCGAACCGACTCGAACTGCTGACGATCGCCGATGCGGTCGCGCGCGAAAAGAACATCGACAAGGAGATCGTCGTCGAGGCGATCGAGGAAGCGATCCAGAAGGGCGCCAAGTCGCGCTATGGCACCCATCACGACATCCGCGCCAAGATCGACATCAAGTCGGGCGAAATGGCCCTGACCCGTCACGTCACCATCGTGGCCGATGACTGGCAGCCGGAAGACGAGCTGGAAGAGTTCAACGACTCCGCCATGGTCCGCCTGACCGACGCCTCCAAGCGCGACCCGGAAGCCTTCGTCGGCAAGGAATACATCGAGAACCTGCCACCGTTCGAATTCGGCCGGGTCCAGACCCAGATGGCTCGCCAGGTCGTGACCGGCAAGGTCCGCGACGCCGAGCGCGCCAACCAGTACGAAGAGTTCAAGGACCGCGTCGGCGAGATCGTCAACGGCACCGTCAAGCGCGTCGAATACGGCAACACCGTCGTCGACCTGGGCCGCGGCGAGGGCATCATGCGCCGCAACGACTCCATCCCGCGCGAGGTGTTCAACATCGGCGACCGGATCCGCACCTACATCTATGACGTCCGTGCCGAGGCCAAGGGCCCGCAGGTCATGCTGTCGCGTTCGCACCCGGGCTTCATGGCCAAGCTGTTCGCCCAGGAAGTCCCGGAAGTCTACGACGGCGTGATCGAGATCCGCGCCGCCGCCCGCGATGCCGGCTCGCGCGCCAAGATGGCCGTGCTGTCCAACGACTCCTCCATCGATCCGGTCGGCGCCTGCGTCGGCATGCGCGGCTCGCGGGTCCAGGCGGTCGTCGCCGAGCTGCAGGGCGAGAAGATCGACATCATCCAGTGGAACCCGGACGAGCCCACCTTCATCGTCAACGCCCTGGCCCCCGCCGAGGTCTCCAAGGTCGTGCTCGACGAGGAAGCCGATCGCGTCGAGGTGGTCGTGCCGGACGAACAGCTGTCGCTGGCCATCGGCCGCCGCGGCCAGAACGTCCGCCTGGCCAGCCAGCTGACCGGCTGGCAGATCGACATCATCACCGAGAGCCAGGACTCCGAGCGCCGCCAGCGCGAGTTCAGCGAGCGCACCGTCCTGTTCCAGGAAGCCCTGGACGTGGACGAGGTCATCGCCCAGCTGCTGGTCACCGAAGGCTTCGCGACGGTTGAGGATCTGGCCTTCGTCGAACCCTACGAAATCTCCGACATCGAGGGCTTCGACGAGGACACCGCCGAGGAACTGCAGGCCCGCGCCCGCGACTTCCTCGACCGTCAGGCCGCCATACTCGATGCCAGACGCGTCGAGCTGGGCGTGCTGGACGAGGTGATGGCCGTTCCCGGCGTCACCGGTGCCATCGCCGTCGCCCTGGGCGAGGGCGGGGTGAAGACCGTCGAGGACCTTGCCGATCTGGCCACCGACGAAATCCGTGGCGGC
>CANMXH010000107.1 GCA_947501315.1 Caulobacteraceae bacterium
GCTTCGCCGATGCGGCGCTCACCACCCTGGTCCGGGCGGAGATCAAATTCGCCGGGTCCGACACCCCGCTGGCCGTCCCTTTCGGACCAGCCGACGAGATGCGTGGAGCCTTTGAGGCCCTGCACCGGCTCCGGTTCGGCTTCTTCGCGGACGACAAGCCCCTTCTGGTCGAGGCCCTCGAGGCCGAGGCCGTAGCCGCCTCCGGCCAGGCCCCGTCGACCGTCGCGGGCAGCGCGACAGACCCGGCCCCGACTGCCATAACCCACGTTCCGGTGCGCATGACGGGTACCGTCCAGGAGACCCCGGTCTATCGCCGCAGCGATTTCGGCCCAGGGGCAGCCGTCGACGGACCGGCCCTTGTTCTGGAAGACACCGGCACCACCGTCGTTGAACCCGGCTGGCGCGCCGCGACCGACGCGGCCCTCAACCTGATCCTCGAACGTACCGTTCCCCTGCCTGCCCGCACGGCCATGGGAACGGACGTCGATCCGATCATGCTGGAGGTGTTCAACAGCCGCTTCATGGCCTGCGCCGAACAGATGGGCGAGGCGCTGCGGGCCACGGCCTATTCGGTCAATATCAAGGAACGGCTCGACTTCTCCTGCGCCGTCTTCGACGCAACCGGTGCCCTGATCGCCAACGCCCCGCACATTCCCGTCCATCTCGGTTCGATGGGTGAGAGCATCCGCACCATTATCACCTCGCGCGGGGGGGGCGTCGACGGACGAGGCATGCAGAGCGGCGACGTCTATATGCTGAACGCTCCCTACAACGGCGGCACCCACCTGCCAGACATCACCGTCATCATGCCGGTGTTCCTCGACGCCGATGACGTGCCGGCCTTCTTCGTCGCGGCGCGTGGTCACCACGCCGATGTCGGCGGGATCACCCCCGGCTCGATGCCGCCCTCGTCGCGGACGGTCGAGGAAGAAGGCGTCCTGATTGACGATTTTCTACTGATTGACGCGGGGCGGCTGCAGGACGCCGAAACCCGCGCCCTGTTCGCCTCAGGCCGCTATCCGTCACGCAACGTCGATCAGAACATGGCGGACCTGAAGGCCCAGATCGCGTCCTGCGCCCGTGGCAGCGACGAGCTGTCCCGGATGGTCGCTGAATTCGGCCGGCCCGTTGTCGCCGCCTATATGGGCCACGTCCAGAACAATGCCGAGGAGGCCGTGCGCCGGGCCATTGCAGCCCTGAAGCCGGGATCGTTCGCGCTGGAAATGGATGACGGTGCCGTCATCCGGGTGCGGATCGACGTGGACCCGGTCACCCGAAGCGCCGTAGTCGACTTCACCGGCACAAGCGCCCAGCTGCCCAATAACTTCAACGCCCCACTGTCGATCCCACGGGCGGCGACCCTCTACGTCTTCCGCACCCTCGTGGACGACGCCATTCCGTTGAACGAAGGCTGTCTGAAACCTATCCGGCTGATTGTGCCGGAAGGTTCGATGCTCAATCCCCGCTATCCGGCAGCCGTAGTGGCCGGAAACGTCGAGACCAGCCAGGCCGTGGTCGATTGCCTCTACGGTGCCCTCGGCATGCTCGCAGCCAGCCAGGGGACGATGAATAATTTCACCTTCGGCGACGCGACCCGCCAGTACTACGAAACCATCGCCGGGGGCTCGGGTGCCGGGCACGGCTTCGATGGCACAGCGGCGGTCCAGACCCACATGACAAACAGCCGCCTGACCGACCCCGAGGTGCTCGAGACCCGCTTCCCCGTGCTGCTCGAGGAGTTCTCCATCCGGTGCGGATCAGGCGGAGACGGTGCCAACCGGGGCGGTGATGGCGCGATCCGGCGGGTAAGGTTCCTGGAACCGCTGACAGCGGCCATCCTGTCCAACCACCGACGCACGGCCCCGTTCGGCCTGGCCGGCGGCGAGGACGGGGTAGTCGGGGTCAACCGGGTTGAACGGGCCGACGGATCGACCGAACTGCTGGCAGGGACCGCAGAGATAGAGATGGGCATCGGCGATGTCTTCGTGATCGAAACACCGGGCGGCGGTGGCTTTGGTGTGAAAAGGGCTTCCTGAGCCGCCGGTTCGGCGCAACCATCGCCCGAGGGGGAGATTCCAATGCTTGTGCTTCTGGGAATTGCGGTCGTGGTCGCGGGCTTCGTCGCCCGCATCAATCCGCTGCTGGTCATATTGATCGCTGCCATCGTCACCGGTGTGACGGCGGCCGTGGGACCAGGGGTCGATTTGCGGGCCCTGACGGAGGCGGGCGTGACGACGCTTACGGCCTTTGGCGATGCCTTCAATGACAACCGGTATTTCCACATCACCTGGCTGATCCTGCCTGTGATCGGTCTGCTTGAGCGGGCCGGCCTGCAGGAACGCGCCCGGATGTTGATCGCCCGGGTCAGGGCGGCGACCGCTGGACGCCTCTTGCTCAGCTATCTCTTCGTCCGCCAGGCCACCTCCGCGCTGGGTTTGACCTCTCTCGGCGGCCATCCGCAGATGGTCCGGCCGCTGGTCGCGCCGATGGCCGAGGGCGCGGCCGAGGTCGAGGCCGGCGGCGACCTCCCCGACAGGATCCGCTTCCGTATCCGCGGCATGTCCGCCGCTACCGACAACATCGGCCTTTTCTTCGGCGAGGACATCTTCATCGCCATCGGTTCGATCGTGCTGATGGTCGGCTTCCTCGAACAGGCGGGGATCATCGTCGAGCCGCTGCAACTGTCGGTCTGGGCCATACCCACCGCCATCGCCGCCTTCGCGGTCCATGGCGTTCGGCTGCTGTTGTTCGACCGGGAGATTCGCCGCGACCTTGCCGCCCGTGACACGGAGGCGGGCCAATGATCACGCTCGAGCACGCCTATATTCTCGTCGGGCTGATGTTCCTGGCCTTCGCCATCCTGACCCTGCGCGACAGCGACCACCCGACCCGCATCCGCAGCGCCGTCTTCTGGGGTCTGATCGCCGCCTCCATGTTGTTCGGCTCATGGCTCGGCGGGCTCGGCAACGGCCTGCTGGTTCTTGCGCTCGTTGCTGTCGGCGGCCTCAAGGCCCTGGGGGTCGGTCGGCCGCCGACGACCACACCGGACGAGCGGCGCGAAAGCGCCGCGCACCGTCGCAATGCCCTGTTCATTCCGGCCCTGATCGTGCCGCTCGTGGCGGTCGGCGGCACCCTCGCCGCCAAACACACCAGTGTCGGGGCCTGGCTCATCTCCCCGACCCAGACGACCCTGATCGCCCTCGGCCTCGGCTGCATCCTCGCCCTCGTCGCCGCCATGGCCTGGCTGCGTCCGCCCGTCATGGCCCCGGTGCAGGAGGGACGACGCCTGATGGATTCCATCGGCTGGGCCGCCCTCCTGCCCCAGATGCTTGCCTCACTTGGAGCGGTCTTCCTCGCGGCGGATGTTGGCGGCGTGGTCGGCGAGCTGGTCACACAAGCCGTGCCGATGAGTTCGCCCCTGCTGGCCGTGGCAGCCTACTGCCTGGGCATGGCCTTGTTCACCGTGATCATGGGCAACGCCTTCGCGGCCTTCCCGGTGATGACCGCCGCCATCGGCCTGCCCTTCGTGGTCGGCCAGTTCGGGGGCAATCCGGCCATTGTCTGCGCCATCGGCATGCTGGCCGGTTTCTGCGGCACGCTGATGACCCCGATGGCCGCCAACTTCAATGTGGTGCCGGCCAATCTTCTGGAGTTGCCGGATCGGAACGCGGCCCTCAACGGCGTCATCCGGGCCCAGCTCCCGACCGCCCTGATCATGCTCGGGGTCAATATGGCCCTGATGTATTTCCTGGCCTTCCGGTTCTGACGATGACCCACAAGCTCGACGCCGGCACAGCCTCCCGTTTCGCAGCAGCCGCCCTTGGCCATGCGACGCGGGAATATCCCAACAAGATGGATCACGTCCTGTCCGGACCAGAGGATATCCTGGGTCCGCGCGCCCTGCATCCGATCTTCTTCGGCAGCTTCGACTGGCATTCCTGCGTTCACGGATGGTGGACGATGTTCACCCTGCTGCGGCTGTATCCCGACATACCCGAGGCTGCACGGATCCGCACCCTGGCCGACGCGATGTTCACACCGGAGAACGTCGCCGCGGAGACGGCCTATCTGAACCGTCCGGGCAGCCGCGGGTTCGAACGGCCCTATGGCTGGGCATGGTTGTTGATGCTGGCAGCGGAACTGGAGCGGCATCCGGGCAAGCACGCCGGGATCCTGCAGCCCCTTATCCTGGCCTTCGCCCGCCGATTTGCCGACTACCTGCCATTGGCAGACTACCCGGTCCGCGTCGGCACCCACTTCAACACAGCCTTCGCCCTGAGGCTGGCGCTCGACTACGCCGAGGGTGCCGGCGACGCGAACCTGATCGCCCTGTGCCGTAACCGCGCACTGAAATGGCATTCCACCGACCGCGACTGCCAGGCGTGGGAGCCGTCGCAGGACGAGTTCCTGTCACCGGCCCTGATGGAGGCCGTGCTGATGCAACGGGTGATGCAGCCCGATACATTCGCTGTCTGGTTCGCAGCCTTTCTCCCCGGACTGGCCCGACAGCAACCTGCCACCCTGTTCCGTCCTGCCAGCGTCAGTGATCGCTCCGACGGCAAGATCGCTCATCTCGACGGACTGAACCTGAGCCGGGCCTGGTGCTGGCGCGAGATCGCCGCCTCGCTGGCCGAGGAAGACCCCGGACGCCCGATCGTCCTCAAGGCAGCAAGGGATCACCTTGACGCTGCCCTGCCCCATGTCACCGGCGACTACATGGGCGAGCACTGGCTGGCGAGCTTTGCGCTTCTCGCCCTGCTCGCAGACCCCGACATCCGGAACGGCTCTCGCTGAAAACCATCCTCCGGCGGTGATCTGGATCGGGCCAATTTCCTGCTTCGGACCGACACCTCGCCAGCGAGAGTGCCCGGCCGCATGACAGGCCACGAGTGCCCGAAGTCGATTGGCGAGCGCGACCTGTCTTGACGTCATCGGCCATGCGCCAGCATAAGGGCCGCCCGCGAGGGTGGCCGGCTTAGCTCAGTTGGTAGAGCGCCAGTTTTGTAAACTGGATGTCGCGGGTTCGATTCCTGCAGCCGGCACCAGCGGTCCCCTCAAAGACCCGACCCGCTCAGCCGCCCTGCAATATGGCCGTGGTCTAGCCGCCACCCAGTGCGACGGCGAGGCGATAGACGACCCACGCTGCCAGATAGGCCAGGCCGAACATATACAGCACCATCACCCACATCCATTTCCAGGAGTTGAGCTCGCGCTTGACCACGCCCAGGGTCGCCACGCACTGGGGTGCGAAGACATACCAGGCAAGGAAGGCCAGCCCTGTGGCAAGCGACCACTGCGCCGCGAGGGTCGCCCCCAACAGGCTGGTGGCATTCTCCGGATCAGCGACCGCATAGACCGTGCCCAGGGCCGCCACAGCCACCTCCCGCGCAGCCATACCCGGCACCAGGGCAATGACCATCTGCCAGTTGAAGCCAATGGGCGCGAAGAAGGGTTCCAGTGCATGGCCGATCATGCCGGCGAAGCTGTAGTCAATGGCCGGCCGGGTCGCGCCTTCAGGCGGATAGGGAAAAGTCGCCAATGCCCAGACCACGATCATCAGCGGCAGGATGATCCGCCCTGCCCGCTCCAGAAAGATGCGAGCCCGGATCCAAAGATTGAACAGCACGCTCGTGGGGTCAGGCATCTTGTAGGTGGGCAGCTCCATCATGAACGGCTCGACCGCACCGCGCCAGAACACCTTGCGTATGACAAAGGACACCGCCAGGGCGCTGATGATCCCCGCTGCATAGAGGCCGAACATGACCAGTCCCTGCAAGCTGGCGAAACCCCAGACGGTCTGGTTGGGAATGAAGGCCGCGATGATCAGGGTGTAGACCGGAATCCGGGCCGAACAGGTCATCAGCGGGGCCACCATGATGGTGGTCAGCCGGTCGCGCTTGCTGTCAATCACCCGCGCGGCCATCACACCCGGGATGGCGCAGGCGAAACTGCTGAGGAGCGGAATAAAGGCCCTGCCGTGCAGGCCGGCACCGCCCATGATCCGGTCCATCAGGAAGGCGGCCCGGGCCATGTAGCCGAAATCCTCAAGCGCGATGATGAACAGGAACAGGATCAGGATCTGGGGCAGGAAGACCAGAACGCTCCCGACCCCCGAGATCAGGCCGTCCACAATCAGGCTCTGCCATAGTCCGTCCGGCATGATCGCCGCGACCCAGCCGCCCAGCGCGCCGAGGCCCGCCTCGATGCCGTCCATCAGCGGGGCGGCCCAGGTGAAGACGGCCTGGAACATGACAAACAGCAGGGTCATCAAAATCAAGAGACCGCCGACCGGATGCAACAGCACGGAGTCGATCCGGCCCGTCAGCGTATCCGGTCGCTCCGGCGGCTGAACGCATGCTTTCATGATCCGCTCGGCTTCCCGTGCTGCGCCGCGCAGGGCGGCGGCGTCGGGCACCGTCCAGCCGCTTTCGGCCTTGCCGTTCCGGGTGTCGGCGGTGGCGTCCATCGCCGCGATCAACTCGTCGATGCCGCGCCTGCGCGTGGCCGTTGTCGGAACGATCGGCATGGCCAGTTCTGCGGACAGACGGTCCAGGTCGATACGAAGGCCCTGACGTCGGGCGATATCGTACATGTTCAGTGCCAGGATCATCGGCCGGCCGACGGCCCTGAGCTCCAGCACCAACCGCAGCACCAGCCGCAGGTTGGTCGCATCCGCGACCACGACGATCACATCGGGCGGCGTCTCGCCTGCCAGGCGGCCCAGAACGGCATCCCGGGTGACCTCTTCATCCGGACTGCGGGCGCGCAGGGAATAGGTGCCGGGCAGGTCCAGCAGGGCCATCGCGCCGCCCCCGGATGTTCGGACCACGCCCTCCTTCCGCTCCACAGTAACGCCGGCATAGTTCGCGACCTTCTGGTGAGCCCCCGTCAGGGCGTTGAACAATGCGGTCTTGCCACTGTTCGGATTGCCCACGAGCGCGATCCGCGCGCTCAACTGCGCCGCTTCCATCAGTCGGCCCGGTAAGGTTCGAACCGGACGGTCAGGCTTGCAGCCTCATGTCGACGCAAGGCAACGCGCATGTCGTCCACCTTCATGGCAACGGGGTCGCGTCCAAACAGACCCTCATGCAACAGTTCGACCCGCGCGCCCTCGACAAACCCCAGTTCCAGCAGTCGACGCTCCAGTTCGAGGGCGTGTTCGTCATTCAGACCAGGATCGCCCACCTGGACGATGACGCCCTGGTCACCTGGCCGGGCCTGGCTGAGTTTGCGGGGCTCGGACATGACGCTCGCGACTGTCGGCGCGATCGGCCGCGTCTGTTGACAGTGATTATCAGGTGCGACTGACCTTCGTCCAGTCCATCATCTCACCGTCACCGGTTGCCCGCTATCAGGGTTAGGCTATCAGTGCCGAATACCGCCGGAGATCGCCCATGAACCGCCCCGCCCTGACCGCCCTCGTCATGCTCACACTGACCAGCTGCAGCCAGGCGGAGGGACCGGCCGGGGAGCCGACCGCACCCGCCGCCCCGGTCCGTCCTGCACCGACAGCGGCCGAGAAGGTGGCGATGCTGGCCGCCCTGCCCGCGCCCTACAACGCAGCCGATCTGGACAATGGCCGTCGGGTCTTTGCCCGTTGCCGCTCATGCCACACGATCA
>CANMXH010000108.1 GCA_947501315.1 Caulobacteraceae bacterium
GATCGTGGAGGGCGACGTCGCGGCGGGGTTCCGGGCGCTGGACCTGCCGCTGTTCGACCGGGCGGTCAGCAATCCGCCCTTCTTCGACGACCCGGGGGCCCTGCGTGCTCCGGCGGAGGGCAAGCGCGGAGCCTGGATGGCGGACGACGGGCTGAAGGCCTGGACGACCTTCCTGCTGAAGTCCGTGCGCGAGGGCGGGCAGATCGTGGTCATCCACCGGGCGGACCGGCTCGCTGACCTGCTGGCCCTGCTGGCCGAGACGGCGGGCTCGTTCGCGGTACGGGGCATTCATCCCCATGCCGATGAGCCGGCGAAACGGGTGCTGGTGCAGGCGATCAAGACCGGCAAGGCGCCGCTGCGCCTGTTGCCGCCGCTGGTTCTGCACGACCGGTCGGGCGCGAAGCACACGGCGGAGGCGGAGGCGGTGCTGCGGGGCGAGGCGGGGTTGGGGTGGTGAGGGGGTGGTTGGTGGTTGGTGGTTGGTGGTTGGTGATTGGTGATTGGTGATACCGGCCTCGTCATCGGCGGAAGGGCGGCGCGGACCGTGATCCTGCCCAAGCTGCGGCCAGCCACCAATCACCAACCACCTGTCGGCCACCGTCTTTCCCGGTCCCGCCCGACCGTCTATGCCACCCCCATGTCCCTGCGCCCCCTCTTTGTCACCCAGGTCTATGAGGCCTCGCTGGCCGGCTCGCCCGGTTTCGACGCCTTCAACGCCGGCTTGCTCGACGCCTGCCGCATGCTGGCGCTGGAGGATCAGGCCGGCCGGGCCTGGTGCCGCGAGCACGGCTATCGCGGCTATACCTCCTATGGCTCGCTCAATGACCTGCCGACCCGGATGCCGGAGTTCGCAGAGCTGAAACGGCATCTGGACCGCCATGCCGTCGCATACGCCAAGGCGCTGAATTTCGACCTCGCGCGCAAGCCGAGGCTGGACAATCTGTGGGTCAATGTCCTGAAGCCCGGCGGCGGCCATACGGGCCACATCCACCCCCACGCCTTCCTCAGCGGCACCGTCTATGTCGAGGTGCCCGACGGTGCCTCGGCCCTCAAGCTGGAAGACCCGCGCCTGCCCATGATGATGGCCCGTCCCGGTGTCCACGCCGATGCCCCGGAGGCCGAGCGCCCGTTCGTCTATCTGGCTCCGGCGGCCGGGACGGTACTGATGTGGGAAAGCTGGCTGCGCCATGAGGTGCCGCCCAATGCGGCGAAGAGCGAGCGGGTTTCGATCAGCTTCAACTACGCCTGAGCCGCCATCAAACCGCCCTCCCCTCCGCCTAGACATTTGCCCAACGGCGGCGCGGCGGCTACATCCCGCGCCAACCTCCCTCCATCCCCGAACGACAGGGCGCGACGCACCTCATGGCGCAGCAATATATTTTCCAGATGCAGGGTCTGACCAAGACCTTTCCCGGCGGCAAGAAGATCTTCGAAAACATCTGGTTGAGCTTCTACAACGACGCCAAGATCGGTGTCGTCGGGGTCAACGGATCGGGCAAGTCCACCCTGCTGAAGATCATGGCCGGGCTGGACAGCGAGTTCAACGGCGAGGCCCGCGCGGCCGACGGCATCAAGCGCGGCTATCTGGAGCAGGAGCCCCAGCTCGACGACAGCCTGAACGTCCGCGAGAACGTCGAGGCCTGGTGCGAGGAGAAGCAGTGGGTCACCCGCTTCAATGCCATCGCCATGGAAATGGCCGAGGAATACACCGATGAGCTGATGGCCGAGATGACGGCCCTGCAGGAAAAGATCGACGCCGGCGACGTCTGGGACATCGACAGCCGCATCGAAATGGCCATGGACGCCCTGCGCTGCCCGCCCGACGACTGGGAAACCACCAACCTGTCCGGCGGTGAGAAGCGCCGCGTGGCGCTGGCGCGGCTGCTGCTGAGCAAGCCCGACATGCTGCTGCTCGACGAACCGACCAACCACCTGGACGCCGAGTCGGTGGCCTGGCTGCAGCACCACCTCGAGGCCTTCCCGGGCTGCGTCATCCTGGTGACCCACGACCGCTATTTCCTCGATCTGGTGACCAAATGGACGCTGGAGCTGGACCGCGGCAAGGGCCATCCGCACGAGGGTAACTACTCCTCCTGGCTGGAGGCCAAGACCAAGCGCGTCGTGCAGGAGCAGTCGGAATCCGAAGCCCGCCAGCGCGCCCTCACCCGCGAACTGGAATGGGTCCGCTCGGGCGCCAAGGCCCGTCAGGCCAAGTCCAAGGCCCGTCTGGCCGCCTATGAGCGGATGGTCGACGAGCAGGAGTCCATGCGCGGTGCCCAGACCCACGCCGTCATCCAGATCCCGCCCGGCCCGCGTCTCGGCAATGTCGTGCTGGAATGCGAAGGGCTGGAGAAGTCCTATGGCGACAAACTGCTGTTCAAGGACCTGTCGTTCAAACTGCCGCCGAACGGCATCGTCGGCATCATCGGCCCGAACGGCGCCGGCAAATCCACCCTGTTCCGGCTGATCACGGGGCAGGAACAGCCCGATGGCGGCAGCATCCGTGTCGGCGAGACGGTCAAGCTGGCCTATGTCGACCAGAGCCGCGACGACCTGAAGCCGGAAGAGACCATCTGGCAGGCCATCTCGGGCGGCACCGATGTGATGATGGTCGGCAAGCGCGAGATCAACACCCGCGCCTATGTCGGCAGCTTCAACTTCAAGGGCGGCGACCAGCAGAAGAAGGTCGGGCAGCTGTCCGGCGGTGAGCGCAACCGCGTCCACCTGGCCAAAACCCTGGCCACGGGCGGCAATCTGCTGCTGCTCGACGAACCGACCAACGACCTGGACATCGAGACGCTGCAGAACCTCGAGGAGGCGCTGGAAGGCTTCGCCGGCTGCGCCGTGGTGATTTCCCACGACCGCTGGTTCCTCGACCGTCTGGCGACGCACATCCTGGCCTTCGAGGGCGACAGCCACGTCGAATGGTTTGAAGGGAATTTCGAAGCCTATGAGGAAGACAAGAAGCGTCGCCTGGGCGTCGAGAGCCTGATCCCGCACCGGATCAAATTCCAGAAGTTCGGGCGCTGATCCAGGGTTCTGCAAAACGGCCTTCCGGGACTCTCGGAAGGCCGTTTTTCATTGAGCCCGACTGGACTAGGGTGCGCGCATGACCGACCGCCCCGCCCTCCTCATCATGCAGCGCCACCTGGCACCCCTGACGGCCTTTCTCGAGAGCCAATACACCGTCTACCGCTTCTGGGAGGGCCCGCCGGCGGAGGTGCAGGGGCAGATCCGGGCGCTGGTGGTGGCGGGGGAGTTTCCGCTGGACAAGGCCCTGATCGAAAGCCTGCCGGCGCTGTCGCTGATCGCCTGTTTCACCTCGGGTTATGACGGGATCGACGTCGACTGGTGCCGGTCGCGGGCGCTTCCCGTGACCCATGCGCCGGGCGTCAATCATGAGGATGTGGCGGACCATGCGATCGGGCTGATCCTGGCGGCACGGCGGCAGATTGCGGTGGGGGACCGGTCGTTGAGGGCCGGTGGCTGGACGGCGGATTCCAAACTGATCACCCCCTCGCTGAAGGGCCAGAGGCTGGGCATCGTCGGCCTGGGGGCGATCGGCGAGGCCGTGGCCCGGCGCGCCGAGGCGATGCGGATGGCGGTGCGCTGGTGGGGTCCGCGTGAGAAGACGAGCCCTTGGACGCGTTCGGATTCACTGCTGGAACTGGCGCGGGACAGCGACATCCTGGTGGTCGCCTGCAAGGCCGATGAGAGCAATCGCGGCCTGATCTCGCGCGCTGTGATCGAGGCGCTGGGGTCGCAGGGGCTGCTGGTCAATGTGGCGCGCGGGCAGCTGGTCGATGAGACAGCCCTGATCGCGGCGCTGAAGGACGGGCGGCTGGGTCAGGCGGCGCTGGACGTGTTCGAGGATGAGCCGACCGATCCGGCGCGCTGGGCCGATGTGCCGAACACCGTCCTGACACCCCATACGGGCGGGGCGACGACAGAGGCGGTGCAGGGCATGCTGATGCTGCTGATCCAGAACCTGCGCGCGGCCTTCGCCGGCGAGCCTTTGGTGACGCCGGTGACCTGAGGGCCTTCGGCGGCTCAGCCGCCGTTGGGCATGTCCGGGAAGGGATTGGAATCGGCCGGCGGGATGTTGACCGATGCGGGCGGTGCCGGGGCCGCAGGGCGGGGCAGCTCCGCGTCGCTGAGGCGGCCGTCGCCGTTGGTATCCATCCGGTTGAACATCCGCTGCGCCCCGGCCGTCATCTCCTCGAGGCTGACACGGGAATCGCGGCTGGAGTCCGACTGGGCGATCATGGCCCGCAGACGGGATCCGCCCATGGAGGCGACCATCGGATTGGCCAGGATCGCCATTTCATTACCGGTGATACTGGCGTCCTGATTGGCGTCCAGCCGGGTGAACAACCGTTCCGCCCAGGGGGCGACGTCGTCGGCGGCACGCGGCGGGCTGAACATTTCCGCACCCCCGCCGCCGCCGCCCATGCCACCGGCTCCGGGTCCACCGGCTGGCCGGCCGGCCCCGGGAGGCGCACCGGGGGGGGCACCGCCGGGTCGGCCGGCACCAGCCCCGGCCCCGCTCATACGCTCGAACATCTGCTGCGCCGCTGAGGTCCACTCCGCCGAGGAGACGCGGGCATCGCCGTTGGCATCCGCCGCAAGGATCATGGTCCGGAAGCGTGACCCGCCCATGGCGGCCGCGTTCGGACTGTCGAGAACGGCGAGTTCGTCCTCGGTGATGGCACCGTCCTGGTTTGCATCAAACCGGCCGAACAGACGCTCCGCCCAGGGCTGAACCTCTTCGGTGCTGCGCGGAAAGCCGCCCATGCCGCCGCCCATGCCGCCACCGGGTGCACCGCCGGGTGGTGGTGTCTGGGCGGCCGCGGCTCCGGCGAGCGCCGAGAACAGAATGAAGGGGGCGAGGAGGTTGATCGGACGAAGGGTCATGGCTGGCCTCACGACAACTGTTTGTCGTTGAACGGAGATTGGCCCCGGATCCGGCGTATGGCCAGCAATTTTCCTTGCCAAAACATATAAGGATATCTTTATATAACGACATGTCGTTGAACGCTGATCAGACCGTAGAGGCCCTGCGCGCCGCAGGCGAGCCGACCCGCTTGCGGGTGCTATCACTTCTGGCGGGTGAGGAACTGTCGGTGATGGAGCTGTCGCGCATCCTCGACCAGAGCCAGCCGCGGGTGTCCCGGCATCTGAAACTGATGGCCGACGCCGGCCTGATCGAACGCTTTCCGGACGGGGCGCGGGTCTTCTATCGCCTGTCCTCGGACCTGCCGGCCCGACGGCTGATCGATACGGTGCTGGACCTGCTGGACGTGTCCGCCGGTGCGGCCGACGATCAACGGCTGGAAGCCGTGCGTCGCGAGCGGGAGGCCGCCGCTGGAGCCTATTTCGAGCGGATCGCCCCCCAGTGGGACCGTATCCGCTCCCTGTATGTCAGCGAGAGCGCCGTCGAGGCCGCCATAATCCGGGCAGCGGGTGACGGGCCCTTTGAGCGGATCGTCGACCTGGGCACCGGTTCGGGGCGGATGCTGACCTTGCTGGGCCGGAACGCAAAGATGTCGGTCGGGCTGGATCTCAGCCAGAACATGCTCAACATCGCCCGTGCCAATGTGATGAAGGCCGGGCTGGACAAGGTCGAACTGCGCCACGGCGACATCTTCGCCACCCGCCTGCCGGAACAGAGCGCCGATCTGGTGATGGTGCATCAGGTGCTCCACTACCTTGTCGATCCGGCCGCGGCCGTGGCCGAGGCGGCGCGGCTGGTCATGCCCGGCGGGCGGCTTCTGATCGTCGATTTCGCCCCGCACCAGCTGGAATACCTCCGCGACGACCATCAGCACCGCCGGCTGGGCTTCTCCGATGACGAGATCCGCCGCTGGCTGACCGGGGCCGGGCTGACCTCCAGCGCGTCGATCGCCCTGCCCCCTGACACCGATGGTTTGACGGTCTCCATCTGGACCGCCGCGCGGCCGGCTGTCGCGGCCGGGAAGGTCGCATGAGCATCGCGCCCCGCAGCCTGGCCGAGGCCCGGGCCCTGTTGCTGTCACCGCTGGGCCCCGTAGCCCGCGCCGGCCAGGACCTGTCGCGTCCCCGCGTCTCGTTCGAATTCTTCCCGCCCAAATCCGACGAAGCTGAAGCCAGTCTCTGGAAAGCCGTGACCCGGCTGGCGCCGCTGGCCCCCGAGTTCGTCTCCGTGACCTATGGCGCGGGCGGCTCGACCCGGGAGCGGACGCACCGCACGGTGCAACGTATCCTCGCAGAAACCACCCTGACCCCGGCCGCCCATCTGACCTGTGTCGAGGCCAGCCGGGAGGAGGTCGATGCGGTCATCGAAGGCTATCGCGAGGCGGGGGTGCGCCACATCGTGGCCCTGCGCGGCGATCCACCGGGCGGCAACGGCATCGGCGGCGCCTATGTTCCGCGTACGGACGGTTACGCCAATGCGACCGAGCTGACCGCGGCGATCACGGCGAAAGGCGGCTTTGACGTCATCGTCGGCTGCTATCCCGAAGGCCATCCGGAGAGTCCGTCGATCGCCCATGACCTCGACGTCCTGAAGGCCAAGGTCGACGCGGGCGCGACCCGGGCGATCAGCCAGTTCTTCTTCGACATCGACGCCTTCCTGCGCTTCCGCGACCGCGTCCGGGCCGCCGGGATCACCATTCCGCTGTCGCCCGGGATCATGCCCGTGACCAATTTCAACGGTCTGAAGCGGATGTCGGCAGCGTGCGGCGCAGCCGTGCCGGACTGGCTGGCGGCCCATTTCGAGGGCCTCGACGACGATCCCGAGACGCGCAAGCTGATCGCCGCCTCGGTGGCCGCCGAGACCTGTGCGCGCCTGCAGGAAGAGGGGTTTGCGGACTTCCACTTCTACACTCTGAACCGCGCCGACCTGGTCTATGCCATCTGCCGGGTGCTGGGCGTGCGCGAGACGAAGGCGGTGACGGCGTGACCCGCGCCGACCGTATTGCGGCCCTTCACGCCGCCGCGAAGGCGCGTATCCTCGTGCTCGACGGCGCATGGGGTGTGATGATCCAGCGCAGCGACCTGTCCGAAGAGGATTTCCGGGGCGATCGCTTCGCGGACCATGTCGGTCAGATGAAGGGCAACAACGACATCCTGTGCCTGACCCGGCCAGACATCATCGCCGGCCTGCATGACCAGTATTTCGCGGCAGGCGCCGATATCAGCGAGACCAACACCTTCAGCGCCACCGTCATTGCACAGGACGACTACCATCTCGACGAACAGTCGGTGTGGGACATCAATCTGGAAGGCGCGAAACTGGCCCGCGCCGCCGCTGACCGCTGGACCGAAAAGGAGCCGCACAAGCCCCGCTTCGCCGCCGGCTCGATCGGGCCGCTGAACAAGATGCTGTCGATGTCGTCGGACGTGAACGATCCCGGCGCGCGGCTGGTGACCTTCGACCAGGTCTATGAGGCCTATCGCCATCAGGTGAAGGCGCTGAACGAGGGTGGGGTCGACCTCTATCTGATCGAGACCATCACCGACACGCTGAACTGCAAGGCCTGTATCAAGGCGATCAAGGACCTCGAGGACGAGGGGATGGAGGCCCTGCCGATCTGGATTTCGGGCA